>JBAQZI010000206.1:0-13520 GCA_049790835.1 Solirubrobacterales bacterium | reverse complement strand
GCGCTGGAGGCGGCGATCTCGGCCTCCAGCGCGAGCGGCTGGGAGAGCTGCCTGGAGGCGGCGTCGAGCGCGGTCGCGTATCCCTCCATCAGGTCGGTGCCGCTGCTGGTCGGCGCCTCGGCCCGGGCCAGCAGGCGCCCGTCGGCGCGGTCGACCAGGTTGACCTTGGTGTAGGTGCTGCCGAAGTCGGCGAGGGCGACGACCCCCAACTAGAGCCCCGGCATTAGACCGCGACCCCGCGGCGGTGCTCGATCAGGGCGTCGACCAGGCGGTCGATCGTCCCCGGCGTCTTGATCCCGCTGGCGTTGAGGTCGGCGCTGACGTCGATCGGGATCTCGGAGCCGTCGACGTCCTCGTTCAGGACCCCGCCCATGAAGACCGGGACGTCGCGGGCGTGGGCGACCGCCAGCTCGCGGACCAGGCGCTGGCCGAAGGAGCGGGCGACGCCGTTGTGGGTGGTGACGACGATGGCGTCGGCGTCGGTCTCGATCACGGCTTTGACGATGTCCTCGGGGTCGCGGTTGATGCCGAAGTCGATCACCTCGGTCCCGATCGCGCCGAGGGCGGAGGAGAGCAGGAACTCGGCGAACTCGTGCACGTCGGTGGAGGTGACGAGCACCTTCATCCCCCGCACCGCCCGCTCCCGGCCGCGGCCGGCCAGCTCCGCCAGCAGCCGCTCGCGCTCGACCATGGTGCTCTTCACCAGGTCGGTCTGCAGGACCGGGCGGCGCCCGCGCGGGAACTCCTCGTCGGGCTCGCCGGCGCCGAACAGCTCCTCGCAGCGGTTGGAGCCGAGCCGCTTCAGCACGAGCAGCAGCTGGGCGGGGTCGCGGACGTCGATGCCGGCGCCGCCCAGCCCCTCGATCGCGGCGCCGAAGAAGGCGCGGCCGCCGGCGACGAGGCGGTCGCGCATGGCCTCGATCTGGGCCCAGTCGACGACCGGGGCGACCAGCGGCACGTATTCCTCGAGGCGGCGGCCGATCGTCTGCACGGTCGCGACCTCTTCCCAGGAAGGAATCCGCTCGGTCTCGGTCACCGGCACCGCGATCGGGGCGCCGCCGAGCTTGTAGCGACGGTCGACCATCTTCATGAAGAGGACGTCGCTGCTGACCACCGCCATGTTCGAGTCGAAGTCGGAGGTGTTGCCGATCGTGTCGCCCTGGACGAAGCCGGCCGGGACGCCGTCGGGGTTGACCGCGTGCAAGGCGAGGGTAACCGCGGACTTGATCACCGGGTTCTGGGTCAGCCCGCCCCAGGAGCAGGAGTAGGCGGCGCCGATCAACTCCTCGCTGATGTAGCGCTCCAGCATCGCCCAGCCGACGTAGTTGGCGTAGTCATGGAAGACGCCGGGGTAGCCGTCCTCGAGGTAGGAGTCGAAGCAGACTCCCTCGGAGCGGAAGGCCGAGAGCAGGCCGCCCGCCTTCAGCACCGACATCGTCTGGCCGATCTCGTCGTCCCAGTAGGGCCAGCGCCAGGAGTACTGCGAGAGGACGCCGATGTGGGTGATCCCGACCCGCAGCGCGTCGGTCGCGTTCTCCAGCGAGCCGGGGCCGCCGATCATGTTGTCGGCGGCCTCGGGCTGGATCGGGGCGGTGTTGGCAAGCTCCCACCAGTCCTGATCGGTCCACAGGGCCGGGCCGGTCTCCTGCGGCGCCTGCGCGCGCTTGTCCTTCGGCAAGCCCATGCGGCGCTCGGCCAGAAGGTTGAAGCGATCGGGCGGACGTACGTTGCGGGAGAGCGCGTCCTCGTAGATCAGCCCGATCGCCTCGCGGGTATCGGCCCAGGTGGCGAGGCCGATGTTCATGCAACTGCAGGAAAGACCCTCGACGCGAGCGCGTTCGCGCCACTCGCGCTCGGAGCCGACGCCGTTGCGCTCGCAGAACAGCGAGCGGCCGCGCTCGAGGCCGGCGGCCAGGGCCTTCCCTTCCGCCACCGCCTCGCGCCCGTCGGGCAGGTCGGCGGGGAGCAGGGCGCTGAGATCGACGTCGAGATCGCTCATCGGCCGCCGCTCACGCGTCCATGATCCAGCCGCCGCTCACCTCGAGCACCTGGCCGGTCGTGTAGCCGCCACCGTCGGAGGCAAGGTAGAGCACGCTCTCGGCGATCTCCTCGGGCCTGCCCATGCGTCCCAGCGGCGTCATCGCCAGCGCTTCGGAGACGTGCTCCTCGGGGATCTCCCAGTCGTCCTCCCAGTTGGCTTCGATCGGCCCCGGGGCGATCGCGTTGACACGGATCTGCGGCGCCAGATCGCGCGCCAGCGCCGAGGTGAAGGCGCGGACGCCGCCCTTGGCGGCGCAGTAGGTGACGGCGACCGAGTTGACGACGTTCTCCTGGTTGACGCCGTTGCCGTAGGAGCCGGAGAAGTTGACGATCGCGCCATTGCCGGTCTCGCGCAGGTGCGGAACCGCCGCCTGGCAGACGCGGAAGCTGCCGAGCAGGTCGACGTCGAGCAGGGTCGCGAAGGCAGCGGGGTCCGAAGCGGCGAAGCGGACGGCGTCGGCGGGGTCGATGCGGCCGGCCGCGTTGACGACGACGTCGATCCGCCCGTAGCGCTCGGCAACGGCGGCGACGAACTCCTCGACCGAGCTCGCATCCGTCACCTCGAGCCTGGCGCAGTGCCCGCGCGACCCGGCGGCTTCGATCTCCCCCAGCGCCGCCTCGGCCGCCTCGGCGGAGCTGCGGTAGCCGAGCGCGACTGTCGCGCCCTCGCGCCCAAGCGCCTTGGCAACCGCTCCCCCCAGAGCGCCCCCGGCACCGGTGACGATCGCTACCCGTCCCTCGAAGCGCCGTCCGTTGTTCCACTGGGGCATACGACCCTCGCTTCCTGTTCGAAGTCCTGTCGTCCCGCCCGCGAGTGTAGGACGAGATGGACATCTTGTCCAGTTTCGCTTCGGAGCCAGACCGACCTTCGCGCTAAAGGCCACTGGATCGCCGGCCGATTGGACCGTGGTGCCTATCTCCTCCTCCAACCCCCTGGCCGTCGCCGCCCTCGCCGCGACGGTGCTGCTGCTCGCCGCCTCCGCGGCGGGCTGCGGCGACTCGGCCAGCAAGGGCGAAGGGACGACGAGCACCGACACGCGCACTACGGCCTCCACCCCGCGCGATCCGGCGCCGACCAAGGAGGGGGTCGGCTGGCCCTTCTTCGGCCGGATCCCGCAGCGCACCCATTACCTGTCGGTGCCGCTGCGCGACCTCGACCCGCCGCTGAACCAGGCCTGGTCGATCAACACCCACGCCCTGATCGAGTTCCCGCCCGCGATCGCCGACGGCGTCGCCTACCTGGTCAACAAGTTCGGCAACGCCCAGGCGGTCCGGCTGCGCGACCACAAGATCCTCTGGAGCCGCATCGTCCGCCACCGCCAGCACGGCGCCCCGCTCGACGTGACCGGCCCGGCCTACCACGACGGGCGCATCTACCTGGCCGGCCTCGACGGCGGCCTCGTCGCGCTCGAGGCCAAGACCGGCAAGGCGATCTGGAAGCGCGACCTCCGCGCCCATCTCGAGTCCTCGCCGCTGATCGTCGGCAAGACGCTCTACATCGGCACCGACAGCAAGCAGCTACTGGCCCTCGACACCGACGACGGCAGTCGGCGCTGGGCCTTCAACGCCCCCGCCGCGATCAAAGCCAGCCCCTCCTACGAGCACGGCCTCGTCTACGTCGCCGACTACCAGAGCGCGATGTTCGCGCTCAACGCCAAGACCGGCAAGCCGATCTGGCGCACCAACACCAGCCGGGAGGCGCCGTTCGGGCGCGGCGGCTTCTACTCCTCGCCGGCGATCGCCTTCAACCGCGTCTACGCCGCCCGCGACGACGGCACCGTCTTCGCCTTCGACAAGCGCACCGGCAAGGTCGACTGGTCCTTCGCGACCGGCGGCCAGGTCTACGGCTCGCCAGCGGTCGCCAAGGTCCCCGGCACCCCACCCACCGTCTACATCGGCTCCGAAAACGGCCGCTTCTTCGCCCTCCATGCGCGCAGCGGCAAGCAGCGCTGGAGCTACGACGTCGGCGGCCCGATCCCCGGCACCGCGACCGTGATCGACAACACCGTCTTCACCTCCAGCTTCAAGACCCGCAAAGCGATCGGCATCGACGTCCACACCCACAAGCGCACCTTCATCTTCAACACCGCGGGCTACAACCCCGTCGTCTCCAACGGCCGCAAGCTCTTCGTCGTCGGCTACTACAAGCTCGTGGGGCTGGCGCCGAAGGACGAGTCCAAGGGCTGAGCGACGCCGGTAGGCCCAGGGCTCGATCTCGTCATTCCAGCGCGCCCGGGCCGCGAAGGTCCCCGCCGCCCGCGACCGGGTCGCCGACCGCCGGGCGATTAGTGAAGGCGTGGTAGTCGCGACACGGCTGGCCGCGTAGGCCCGGGCAGGGAGACAGGCCGGTCGGCACGCCGACGCCAGGCACGACCGGGAGCAGGAGGTTCGAGGGCGTGTCACCCCCGTAGGCGATCGCGACCTGCGCGGTCCCCTCCGGCTCAGCCTGGTCGAAGGCCCAGATCGGCTGCGTGCCGTTGGGGGCGGCGATCGTCACCCGGATCCTCGAACCGGCGCGATAGGCGTGGCCCTCGTAGTAGAGCGGGACCGTGACCGGCACGAAGCGATCGGGCGGAAGCGGCGAGACGTCGGCTTCCCGCAGGCTCAGCACCGGCTCGAGCGGGGTGCTCTTCTCGGCGTCGAGCTGGCGCGCGTTGCCCCGCACCCAGCCGTTCTGGACGAAGGTCTCCTTGCCGTCCGGCCTGACCTCGCTGATCGTCGCCTGGAGGTCGACGTTGGCGGTCGAGGAGCGGGCCCAGATGTTCACGGCCCCGGCGCCGATGACGGTCGTGCTCGCGCTCAGCGGCGCGGTGAGATAGGAGACGGCGCTCCCCGGCGGGCCCTGCGCCCATTCGTATTTGGGCAGGGCGGTCCAGAGGCCGCCGGAGCCGGCGCCGGTGTCGCCGCTGAAATTGGTCCTCGGCAGGGCGTCCGCGTCCCAGGTGAATTCATCCGCCTGCGAGCCGGCCGGCGGGCTGGCGCTGAGACCGCCCCCGGGCGCGAGGTACCACGCCCTGGCCTGGGTACCGGGAATCGGGAAGCCGTCGAAGGAGCGTTCGAAGCCGGGATAGGGCCGGCCCGGCGAGAGGCCTCCGGCGCCGTTGTCGAAGAGGATGCGGACCGGCTTCAGGTTCTCGAATGCGGCGAGCGCCAGCCCATAGGTCGGCTGCAGCTGGATCGGATCCAGGGGCAGCGTCACCGCCGGTATCCCCATCGCTTCCTGGTAGACCAGCGGCGCGGCGGCGCGGATCGCCGCGGAGCCGAGCAGCGGCGCCCGTTTCGCGACGTAGAGCTGGAGGAAGTCGTACCAGCGGTTGAACGTCGCCGGGTCCAGCGCGTCGACGTGGGTGCCGTTGGTGAAGGTGAACCACTTCCGCTGGGTTCCGGTGAAGTGCCGGGCGAGGGCCGGGCAGTGCCCGCCGGTCTGCTCGTCGGTCCACTGGCAGGCCATGAAGGTCGGCACGTCGATCTCGTCGACGAAGGTGATCGGCGCCAGCGGATCGGCGACCTCGGGTTTGTAGTGGCTGTTTTCTTCGATCTTGGCGAGCAGGTCGACCGCCTCGGGGTGCAGGGCCTGGTTGTCGGCGCAGGTCTGGTCGCCTTCCTGGATGCGTTGGTGGGCCCATGCCTGGCCCGTGGTCGCGGACGCGGCTTCGGCGTCGTGGACCCGCTCTTTGGCCCACTCGAGCGCGAACCCGGTGTTGAGGATGCCGCCCGGATACAGCGTCGTCTGGGTGTTGTCGATCACCGACATCGGCGAGATCGCGGCCAGGCTCGGCGGCCGGGTGGCGGCGGTGAAGAGCTGGCTGATCCCGCCGTAGGAGATCCCCATCATCCCGACCTTGTCGTGCAGGGCCCAGGGCTGGCGCGCGATCGTCTCGATGACGTCATAGCCGTCGAGGCCCTGCAGCGGCTCGAAGAAGTCGAAGGCCCCGCCCGAGCAGCCGGTGCCGCGCATGTTGACGTCGACCACCGTGAACCCCATCAAGTTGGCGAGGATCGAGATCCCGCTCTGGGGCCCGGCCGGGTCGGCATACCCATAGCCCGAGTACTCGATCAGGGTCGGCGTCGGCCCGCTCGGCAGCGGCGGCAGCTCCACACCCGGCAGCACCTGCGTCACGTCCTGCGGCGGATGCACGTTGATCGCCAGCCTGGTCCCGTCGCGGGTGGTCAGGTATCCGTACCCACTCGAGGGGATCGGCTGGTTGTAGAACGCGGTGCTGGGCGGCGCGGACTGGGTCGTGAGGACCCGCAGGGGATCCGACCTCGGTCCACCGGAGGCGAGGCCGACGGTGTAGCCGCCACCCGGCGCCACCTCGCGAAACAGCACCCCGCCGAGGTCGTTGGCATTCCTCGTCGCGACTTCCTGGTTCTGGCCGTCGTAGAGAGAGACCTGAGCGCCCGCAGGAAGTTCCGTCGCGTAGACCTGCTCGACGCTCCCATGAGCGTCGAACGAGGGCGTTTCAACCGCGCCGGCGGCCGCCGGGGTCAGCAACGCGAGAAGGCAGCCCAGCCACAGCGGCGCCCTGCGCCAGCCTCGCCTCCCCTGGAGAATCCCTTCTCTACTCAAGATTAAGTACTAGTACCACGCGTACGAAGCCTTAAACGCTATCGGGCGCCTGCAGCCAGACAAGGTGATCAGGGCTACACCCATCGACCACGTCTGCCAGCTTCAGGCCCTCCGACAGTACGTAGAGGAAGGCCGCGAAGCTGAGGCCACTGAACACCGATGCGAGCCAGATTTCCGTGAACATGCTCATCCCCTACGGCACATTGTGCACGGCGTCACGACTCAACCCGACAAATTCGCTCTGGTCGCCGATCAGCAAGCGGAATCAAGGGCAAGCGCCGCTAATCCGGGGGCTATCAGGCAGTTTCTGCCTGATCAGGAGCCAATTTGGGTCCCGGTTAAACGGGACCTCAGAATCGAGGCGCAGATTTGCGGGGCTTTCAAAGGGGTGGCTGACCGGGCTCGAACCGGCGACCGCCTGGACCACAACCAGGAGCTCTACCAACTGAGCTACAGCCACCACGCCGGGTTAAATCTACCGGGCCAGGGCGGGGATCACCTCGCGACCGAGGAGCTCGATCGCGTCGAGGTCGCGGTGCAGCAGGTGCTGGCCCATGATCCGGGTCAGGCCTGCCTGCTCCAGCTCGCGCAGCTGCTCGATGGCCTCGGGCGTGGTGCCCTTGATCGCGCTGGGGCGCAGGCCGGCCAGGAACGCGTCGCCATCATCGCCCTCGCCTTTCCACTGCGCCAGGCGGCTGGCCCGGTCGCGGAGTTCGTCGGCGTCGGCGCCCACCAGCCATCCCGTCATCATCGAGAGCGGCAGGCTCTTGGGGTCGCGGTCGGCCGCTTCGCAGGCCTCGTCGAGGCGCTTGCGGATGTCGGCGACCTCCGCCGCCGTCGCCATCGCGGTGTTGTACTCGTCGGCGAGCGCGGCGGCCAGGCGCAGGCTGCGAGGTCCGCCTCTGCCGCCGAGGATCAGCGGCAGCCGCGGCTCCTGCACCGGATTCGGCAGTGGGTCGAGGTTCTTTGCTCGGTAATGGCGCCCCTCGTAGTTGAACGGGCCGTCTTCCCAGTAGCGGCGGATCAGTTCCATCTGCTCCTCCAGCGCGTCCAGCCGCGGCCCCACCTCGGGCAGGTCGATGCCGTAGGCCTCGTGCTCGCGATCCCACCAACCGGCGCCGATCCCCAGTTCGATGCGGCCGCCGGAGATGTGGTCGGCGGTGACCGCCATCTTCGCCAGCACCGCCGGATGGCGGAAGGTGACGGGAGAGACCAGGGTGCCCAGGCGCAGCCGCTCCGTGGTCGCCGCCAGCGCCGCGATCGTCGCCCAGGCGTCGAGCGAGCCGCGCTCGCGACGGTCGTCGACCGAGAGGTAGTGGTCGGAGCGGAACAGCGTCCCCACCCCGTGCTCCTCGCAGGCGGCGGCGATCGCCTGCCAGTCGGCCCAGTTCACATCCTCCTGGCCCTCGATCATCAGGCAGACGTCCACGGCGCTCCCCCTTCGGGTTCGGACGTCGACGCTCTCATCCGAACCGCCTACCCGTTTGCGGCGACAAGCCGCGCGAAGGCCTCGAAGCCCGGCGTCGTCCGCTCGATCAGCGCCGGCTCGACCGCGCTCGCCCGCTCCGGCAGCGCGTGGGTGCCGTCGTCGCCGAGCGCGCCCCGGACCTCGGTGATCATCTCCGGCACCGCCAGCCAGGCCTCGACCAGGGCGAAGTCCGCCTCGGGGTGGAAGAGCACGCCCCAGGCACTGCCGGCGCGGAAGGCCTGGTGCTCGGCGCGAGCGGAGGAGGCGAGCGACTGGGCGCCGTCGGGAAGGTCGAAGACGTCGCCGTGCCAGTGCAAGACGTCGGTGCTGGGAGCAAGGGCGCCGAGCACGGGGTCGTCGGGGTCGCTGACCTCGACCGGGGCGAAGCCGATCTCCAGCCCCTCCCCCGCCCGCACCTCGGCCCCGAGCGCCCGCGCCAGCAACTGCGCGCCGAGGCAGACCGCGAGCAGCGGCAGCTCGCGCCGCACCGCCTCCGCCAGCCACTCGCGCTCAACCGCCAGGGCCGGGAAGCGCTCGACCTCGTCGACGTTCATCGGCCCGCCCATGACGACCGCGCCCGCCACCTCGTCATGCGCCGGCAGCGGCTGGCCGGCGAGCGGCTTCACCGTCTGCACGTGCAGGGCGCCGCAGGCGTCGAGGATCCGATGCGGTCCCTCCCAGGGAACGTGCTGGATCGCCAGCAGGGTGGGACGGTCGTCCACGCTCATCGCTGCCCAGGCTAGCCGCGCTACGGTTGCAGTGATGGCCAAGCGCCCCGGCATTGCCCGCTTCAAGCCCGAGGCCCGCGCGGCGACGGCGACCGGCGCCCAGCTGGTCGGGCCCTCGGCACGCGCCCCGATCGCGATCGCCGCGCTGGCCGTCGGCGCCACCGCGATCGGCGCCTTCGCGATCGGCCGGCTCAGCGTCGGTCGCCTCTCCGTCGGCCGGGCCAAGTTCGGCAAGGTCGAGATCGAGGAGCTCGAGGTCGGCCGACTGATCGTGCGCGAGCAGCACCTTCCCGATGCCTGAGACTCGCGCGTCCCCAAGTTTGTGGCCCCTCCAGGGGCTAAAACCCTGGGCACGCGGCGTTCTCGCCGCTCTTGCAGTGGCGGGATGTGCGGTTGCCTGGTTCGTCGCCCCCGCCCAGGCCGTCGGCCCCTCCCCCGACCTCGGCTCCTGCCAGGTCTTCCCCGCGCCGCCGGCCTCGCTCTCGCCGCGCGCCCCGTCCCTCCCCAGCCAGGCGGCCTGGAACCAGGACATCTCGAAGGCGCCGCGCGACCCGCGCTCGGCCGCCTACATCGCCTACATCAACGGCAACGGCGGCGACCGCCTGCACCCGGACTTCGGCTCGCCCCGGCCCTACGGCATCCCCTTCGCCGTCGTCGGCCCCGGCCAGCGCCAGCTCCCCGTCCGCTACACCGCCTACGGCGACGAGAGCGACCCGGGCCCGTTCCCGGTTCCCGCCAACGCCCCCGTCGAGGGCGGCGACGGCAGCGACGGCGACCGCCACGTGCTCACCGTCGACAGGTCGAGCTGCACGCTCTTCGAGCTCTACCGCGCCTTTTACGCGCCCAAGCCGAAGCCGCACTGGAACGCCGGCTCCGGCACCGCTTGGGACCTCAACTCGACCGCCCTGCACCCCGAGGGCTGGACCTCCGCCGACGCCGCCGGCCTGCCGATCTTCCCCGGCCTGGTCCGCTACGACGAAGTCGCCGCCGGCAAGCTCGAGCACGCGATCCGCGTCACCTTCGAGAGCACCCGCGACGCCTACGTCCACCCCGCCGTCCACTGCGCCGGCGACACCACCGGCGCCGCCGCGCCGCCGATGGGCCTGCGCCTGCGGCTCAAGGCCGGCTACGGCCTCGGCGCCTTCAGCGGCCCCGCCCGCACGATCGCCGTGGCGATGAAGCGCTACGGCCTGATCGTCGCCGACAACGGCTCCAACTGGTACTTCAGCGGCAGCAGCGACCGCCGCTGGGACGACGACAACCTCAACCAGCTCAAGCGCATTCCCGGCAGCGCCTTCGAGGTAGTCAAGAGCGCCGCCCACGTCCACCCCTGCTGAGCCCGGCCTAGCGGCGCATCACCAGCCGCCAGAGCTTCCCGAAGAAGGCCAACACCCCCATCGAGACCAGCAACCCGATCGCGCCCAGCAGCAAGAGGAAGAGGACGAAGGCAACGATGGCGAAGGGGACGAAGAGGACTTTCACGCCCCTCGATTCTCCTCCCGCTGGCTAAAGCGGAGACGAGGAGTGCATTTGACACGCCCTGGGTGCGAAATGCACTCCTCGTCAGCTCAGCCCCGCGTCCCGCCGCCACGCCCGTGCGGCGACCAGCCGGGGCCGCGGAACATGTAGCCGGCGCTGCCGCCAGCTGTTGGCGCCGCGCACGTCGCGGGCGGCGAACTCGTGGAAGGCGACCCGGTGCGGCACGAAGGTGCGGATATTGCGGGCCAGCCCGTACTTGACCCTCACCCACGGCCGCAACCTTAGATGTAGAGCGGGATCGGGCGGTCGCGGTAAGATTGACTGACGAGTCAATCGACACGAAAGGCTGTCACATGGCTTCCAGCGGCGCCAAGGTCTCCCCGGCAGATTTCCCGCCCCCCGTCGACGTCGACAAAGAGTTCGTCAAGCGCGGTCTCGACGGTGAGGACGAGCGGATCGAGATCGGCGTCGCGATCGTCGGCGGCGGCACCGCCGGGCTCGCCTGCGCCAACCGCCTGCTGCAGCTCTTGGCCGACGACCCGGAGACGCTGGAGAAGCTGGGCGAGGTCCCGGTCGCGGTGATCGAGAAGGCGAAAACCTGCGGCGGCCACAACCTCTCCGGCGCGGTCATGCGCCCGGGCCCGCTGCAGGAGCTCTTCCCCGACCTCAGCCGCGAGCAGTGGCGCCAAGAGGGCTTCGGCTTCGGCGAGGTCGAGAAGGAGGCGATCTACCTCCTCCCCAACGGCAAGCGCAAGCTGCGGATCCCGCCACCGCCGCCGCAGCGCAACCACGGCAACGAGGTGATCTCCGTCTCCGCCCTCTGCCGCTACATGCAGGCCCAGGCCGAGGAGGCGGGCGCCTACCTGCTGACCGAGACCGCGGCGACGCAGCTGATCGTCGAGGACGGCGCCGTGGTCGGCGTCCGCTCCGGCGACAAAGGCCGCGGCAGAGAGGGCGAGGAGCAGGGCAACTTCGGGCCCGGCACCGACATCGCCGCCAAGGCGACGGTCCTGGCCGAGGGCTGCTGGGGCCACCTCACCGAGGCCGCTGTGCGCGAGTTCGAGCTCGACGAGGGCCGCGAGCCGCAGGTCTGGGAGCTCGGCGTCAAAGAGGTCTGGAAGGTGAAGAAGCCGCTCGACCGGGTCATCCACACGCTGGCCGGCTGGCCGTTGAAGATCTCCGCCAAGTACCACCAGATCGGCGGCTCCTGGATCTACCCGATGAAGGACGAGAAGACCGGCGAGGACCTGGTCTCGATCGGGTGGGTGCTCGACCTCGACTACGCCGACGCCACCACCTCCGCCCACGACCTGCTGCAGCAGTTCAAGACCCACCCGCTGGTCCGCGACATCCTCGAGGGCGGCGAGCGGGTCGGCTGGGGCGCCAAGGCGATCCCGGCCGGCGGCTACTGGGCGATGCCGAAGCTGTCGGCGCCGGGCACGGTGATCGCCGGCGACGCGGCCGGCATGCTCAACCTGGCGGCGCTGAAGGGCGTCCACCTGGCGATCAAGTCGGGGATGCTGGCCGCGGAGTCGATCTACGCCTCGCTGAAGCGGGGGACGAACGACTTCAGCGCCTACGAGGAGGCGGTCGCCGACTCGCTCATCGGCAAGGAACTGCACGAACAGCGCAACACCCGGCAGCCGTTCCAGAAGGGGCTGCTCAAAGGCGGGCCGCTGGTCAACCTGATGATCGCGACCAAGGGCCGCTTCCCCGGCGGCCGCTGGAAGATCCACCGCAACGACGCCCAGCCGATGTTCCTCGGCAAGACCAGGGAGGGCTACCCGACGCCGGACGGCAAGTACACGTTCGACAAGCTCTCCAGCGTCTTCATCAGCGGCAACGCGACCCGCGACGACGCCCCCAACCACATCCGCGTGCAGAAGAGGGTGCCGCGGGAGATCGCCGAGACCTGGGCCTGGATGTGCCCGGCCGGCGTCTACGAGATCCCCGAGGACGCGCCCGCGGAGGGCGAGGTCGACGTGATCGTCAACTACACCAACTGCGTCCAATGCGGCGCGATCACCGCCAAGGGCGGCCGCCTCACTCCGCCCGAGGGCGGCGACGGCCCGCTCTACCAGAACACCTAAAGCGAGGTCAGCCGTTGCGGCAGTCCTTTGTGGCCCTATGCGCCATAAAGGACTGCCGCAATCCCTTCACCTCGGCGCAGCGCTCAGATCTATGTGCTGAGATCGACCGCGTCGCCGATCGGCAGCCAGCGGACGCTGTCGCGGAAGCTTTGGGGGGCGGTGGCGAACTCGGCTTCGATCGCCTCGCGCCCCTGGCGGAAGTGCTTCCAGCCCTCGTAGTGGATCGGGACCACCGTGCGAGGGCGGATCTGGCCGCAGAGCTCGACCGCCTCGGCGGCCGTCAGCGTGTAGCGCAGCGGCCCGGTGACGTGGAACTTGACGCCGCCGAGGTGGACGATCGCGGTGTCGACCTCGAGCCGGTCGGCGACCTCGCGGACGCCGTCGTAGAGGACGGTGTCGCCGGAGATCCAGAGCACGCCGTGCTCCTGGCCGTCCCAGCGCAGGGCGAAGCCGACGACCTCGCCGACGATCGGATGGCTCAGCGGCGGCCCGTGGCGGCAGGGGGTCGCGGTCACCTCGATCGGGGTGCGCCCAAGCGCCTCCAGCTTGGTCGACTCCCAGGCCGCGAGCCCGCGGGCGTTGCCGCCGAGCCGCTTCGCCCCGGGCACCGTCGTGACCACCGTCCCGGCCGACGGCAGCAGCGCCCGACCGGCGTCGTCGAGGTTGTCGTCGTGGTGATCGTGGGAGAGCAGGACCGCGTCGATCTGGCCGAGATCGCCGGGCGCGATCGCCGGCCCGGCCAGCTTGCGCGAGCTCGTGCCCCAACCGAAGTTGTATTTGCGCCCCGGTGCGTCGAAGGTCGGGTCGGTGAGCAGCCGCCAGCCCCCGACCTCGATCAGGACGGTCGGGCCGCCGATGTGGGTGATGCGAGTTCCCTCCATGCGCCGGGTCATTATGGTGTCCCGCGGTCGAGCTTGGATATGGGACGCCTCCACAAAGCCATGCTGCTCTGCGCCCTCGCCCTGCTGGCGCTGCCGTCCGTCGCCGCCGCCGACCCGGCCGACAGCGCCCCGGCCCCGCGCGCGCTCGGCGCCATCGGCAACACCATGTTGGCCGCGCTCGCCGCCTCGACCGGCGCCGACGAGGCGCTCGGCGCGCTCGGCGACAGCCTCGCCATGATGGAAGCAAGGCGCAAGATCGAAGCG
>JBAQZI010000205.1:0-3359 GCA_049790835.1 Solirubrobacterales bacterium | reverse complement strand
GGCAGGCGCCGATCGCGAGCAGGGCGACCAGCGTCGCGAGCGGGCCCGGGACGCGTCTACGGGCACGGTGCGAGCGCCGCTGCATCCCCAGGAGGATAGTGACGCCGGACCCGCGCCTGGGCTGGTTGGCGGCCGCGGATCCGGGACCGCATCAGCTGACGAGCGGGATCACGCAGCGGTATTTCCTCGTGGCGGTGGATATCACATAGTTGACCTGGCCAGCACTGGAAACCGTGAATACGGCGTAGGCGTCGAGGCCCGAAGCATTCGTAAGGTCGCCAGTCCACTCATCCCCCGGCGCCAACGCGATCCCCGGCTGCTGTGAGAACGCCGCCAGCGCCAGCGCGCTGGGCAGTTCGCCGCCCTGGGTCGCGCAGGCCAGCGCCGCGGCCGGCGCGCTGACCGCCGCTTCGCTGCTGTCGCTCTGCCAGCAGGCGCCGGCGAAGAAGCGAGCCGGCGGTTTGCAGCCAGCCGTGTAGCCGTTGACCTTGGTGGCGTCGATCGCGTTGACGGCATTGAGCGCGGTCTGGGCGTCGCGGGCGCTGTCGGCGTTGTCGGCGTGAACGGCGCTCGGCACCTGGCCCAGGGTCGAGGCGTCGATCTGGATGCCGGTGATCGTCCCCGGTGCCAGGGCGTTGCCGGTCAGCGCCCCGGGCTTGAGTCGGTTGCCGGGCAGCGAGCCGGGCGCCAGGCGGTTGCCGGGCAGCGACTTCACCTTGATCGTCTTGCCGTTGATCTTGCCCGCCGCGTAGACGGTGCCGCCCAGGGCGGCGACGAGCGCGATGCACGCGACCAGCAGCGCCGGCGCCTGCCGGCGGAGTCCCCTAGCCATGATCTCTCCCTCGATATCGGTGGTTGATGGTCGGAAACGCTCAGGTTCCCAATCCGCCGCGAGCCTAGCCGGGGCCGGTCGGTGCTTGGACGAAAATCCGGCTGGCCAGGTGGCGGATAGACTCGCTGGCGTAAATACGGTCGGTGGTCAAGGGAAGTCCGGTGCGAAACCGGCGCGGTCCCGCCACTGTGACCGGGTCAAGGAAGTCGCGGGCGCTTCGTGTGCCGGCCACTGGGGAGGACACAGATTCCCCGGGAAGGCGCGACCGACCACCCCGGAAGCCAGGAGACCTGTCCCCGGCCAGCCAATTCAACCCTCGAGGAAAGGGTGGCTTAAATGCCAAGACTCATTCCAATCCGGCTGGCCGCCGCGTGCGCGCTGGCTCTGGTCCTATCCCTGTCGCTGGCCGCGAGCGCGGTCGCCAAGGGCGTCTCCGCCGAGCTCCGCGTCGTCGGCAAGGGCGGCAAGGTCCTGACCGAACAGACGCTCGCCACCGGCACCACCGCGATCAAGACCAGCCCCAAGGCCAACTGCTTCGGCGCCGGCACCGGCGGCAGCGGCAAGTCGGTGACGGTCAGGGGCGCGACGGCGCTGGGCCTGCTCGGCCAAGCGGCCAGGTCGACCGCCTCCCTGCGGCCGCTGTTGATCACCGATGCCTTCGACTTCGGCCTCGGCATCTGCGGGGTCGGTTCCAGCAAGGTCGGCGGCAAGGCCTCCTGGTACCTGAAGGTCAACCACAAGGGCACGACGGTCAGCGGCGACGCGGTGAAGCTGAGGCCGGGCGACGAAGTGCTCTGGGACCTGGCTCCGACCTATCCGTACCCGAACGAGCTGGCGCTGGTGGCGCCGGAACGGGTGGAGAGCGGCGTGCCGTTCGAGGTCCGCGTCTTCTCCTATGACGAAAAAGGCAAGCGCAAGCCGGTTGCCGGCGCCAAGGTCAGCGGTGCCAGCGCCAGCGCCGGTGCGGGTGCGGTGACCGATGCCAGCGGCCAGGCCACGGTGGCGCTCACCGCCGTTGGCGGCGTGCCGCAGTACGAAACCCTGCGGGCGACCCACGGCAAGGAAATCCCCTCGCCAGCGGAGCCGGTGTACCTCTGCGTCGCGGGGGCCTGCGTCCAGACCACGAAATGAGCCATAGCCGCGGCACGGCGGTCGCGACGGCGCTGCTTCTGGCAGCGTTCGCGGCCGCCGGCTGCGGCCTCGGCCCCGGCGCCGGCATCGACGCCGTCGAGTTGACGGTGACGCGGGAATTCGGCGCCACGCCGGTGCTCCAGGGCTCGCTCGAGGCGAGCGAGTCCGACACGGTGATGCGGCTTCTCGAAGGGGAGGCCGAGATCACGACCCGCTATGGCGGTGGCTTCGTGCAGTCGATCGATGGGGTCGAGCAGACCCAGCGCGGCGGCGATCCCTACGACTGGTTCTTCTACGTCGACGGCCTCGAGTCGCCGATCGGCGCCGCCGACTACGCGCTCGAGGGGGGCGAGCGGATCTGGTGGGACTACCGCAACTGGGTGGCGAGCAACCACGTCCCCGCCGTGGTCGGCTCCTGGCCCGCCCCCTTCCTCGCCGGCTACGAAGGCCGGCCGCATCCGGTGGTCGTCGGGTGCGAGGGCGGGGGAGGGGCCTGCACGCGGGTCCGCACGGCCTTGACGGACGCCGGCGTCGACGTCTCCGGCGGCTCGCCTCCCGGAGCGATCCGCCTGCTGGTCGGTCCCTGGGCGCGGCTGCGCTCCGACCCGGCGGCGGCGCTGATCGAGGCCGGCCCAGGGGACAGCGGCGTCTTCGCGGATTTCGAGCAGCGGGGAAGCGGGTACGCCCTCGTCGGGCTCGACCGGGACGGCACGGCGAGGCGGGACTTCAGCCCGGCCGCGGGTCTGGTCGCGGCAACCCGCCGCTACGACGCGCCGCCGGTCTGGGTGGTGACGGGGACGACGCCAGCGGCGGTGCAGGCCGCCGCCGGCCTGCTCGACGAGGCGACGCTGCGCGACCATTACGCGGTGGCGACTGACGCTGGGAAGGAGACGCCGCTGCCGGTGGAGGCGGAGTGAGATGAGATCGTCGTTTGCCTACACGCCGCGGCCCGGGCCGCTCCAGGCCGCCTCGCCGGGCGCCGCGATCGCCTACCTCGGTGCCCTGGCCGTGGTCGCCTTCCTCTACGTGAGCCCGCTGGTGCTGCTCGCGGTGGGATTCGCCGCGGCCCTCGCCGGATCGCTTGCCGGTGCCCGGGCTGCCGTCTGGTCGGCCACTCGGCTCGGTCTGGCGATCGCGCTGCCGATCGTCATCGTCAACGCCCTCGTGGTCAACCGCGGCGAGACCGTGCTGGCCCGGCTCGGCGACTGGCCGCTCTTGGGTCAGGTCGACGTCACCGCCGAGGCGCTCGCCGACGGCGCCGTCTTCGGCCTCCGCGCCGTCGTCGTGATGATCGCCTTCGCCGTCTACTCGGCCTGCGTCGACCCCGACCGGGTGCTGCGGGCGCTGCGGCCGATCGCCGGCCGCTCGGCGCTGACGGCCAGCCTCGTCTCCCGCC
>JBAQZI010000204.1:0-6523 GCA_049790835.1 Solirubrobacterales bacterium | reverse complement strand
GGCGGAGGAGTTCCTCGCCGCCGCCGCGGCACGCCTGCGCCGCTACGCCGACGAACAGGGCCGCCGTGGCCTGCTCGTCTTCGCGATCGACACCGAGCTGCTCGGCCACTGGTGGTCGGAGGGCCCGATCTGGCTCCGTGCGGTGCTCGACGGGGCAGCTGCCGCCGGCGTGCGAACGGTCACGGTCCCGCAGGCGCTGGCCGAGCACGAGCCGGTCGAGCGCGAGCTGGTGGCGTCCACCTGGGGCGAGGGCAAGGACTTCTCCACCTGGGACGCGCCCGCCGTCGCCGACCTCGCCTGGGGGATGCGGCGGCTGGAGCTGCGGCTGCTGCGGGCCCTGTCCGCCGGCTTGGACGGCGACGCCGCGATGCGGGCCGCGCGTGAGCTGCTTGCCGCCCAGGCCAGCGACTGGGCCTTCCTCGACAAGCGCGGCCAGGCCGGCGATTACGCCTATCGGCGCGCCACCGACCACGCCGGGGCCTTGCTGGAGGCCATAGACTGCGGCTCTGCCACCGACCCGCGTATGCGCTCTCTCGCCCCGGACCTGAGCCTCGCTCCCCTGCTGGAGCCGTAGCGCCCGCTCACGATGCCTCGTGTCCTGATCCTCTCCTGGGAGTATCCGCCCCTGATCGAGGGCGGCCTCGCCCGCCACGTCCGCAAGCTCTCCGAGGCGATGGTCGAGCGCGACGTCGAGGTCCACGTGCTGACCCGCGGCGGCGAGGAGTCGCCGGCCCGGGAGCTCGCCAACGGCGTCGTCGTCCACCGCATCCGCGAGCCCAAGCGGCCGACCGACCTCGGTGAGTTCGTCACCTGGGTCGAGCGCATGAACTCCGACATGCTGGCGGCGGGCGTGGAGCTGGGGGACCGCTACGACTTCGACCTCGTCCACGGCCACGACTGGCTTGTCGCCAACGCCTGCGACCACCTCGCCAAGCGCTTCGAAGCGCCGCTGGTGACGACGATCCACGCCACCGAGTACGGCCGCCACCAGGGCTGGGTCGACAAGCATCCCCAGACCTACATCCACGGGGTCGAGCGCTGGATCACCAACCGCTCGCAACGGGTGATCGCCTGCTCCCACTACATGCGCGAGCAGATCGTCGACATCTTCGGCCTCGCCGAGAAGCGGATCAGCGTCATTCCCAACGGGATCGACCCCGACGACCTGCAGGCGCAGAGCCCGGCCGAGCTCGAGCGCCTGCGCTCCGAGTTCGCGGCGCCGGAGGAGAAGCTGGTGCTGCTGATTGGCCGCCTCGTCTACGAGAAGGGCTTCCAGCTGGCGTTGGAGGCGATGCCGCGGGTGATCGCCGAGGCTCCGGGCACGCGCTTCCTGGTCGCCGGCTCCGGCACCCACGAGGCCGAGCTGCACCGCCAGGCCGAGGAGTTGGGGCTGATGGAGCACGGCACATTCCTCGGCTGGATCGGCGACGACGTCCTCCACTCGCTCTATCGGATCGCCGACCTCACCGTGGTCCCCTCGATCTACGAGCCCTTCGGGCTGGTGGCGCTGGAGGCGATGGCTTCGGGCTGCCCCTGCATCGTCGCCGACACCGGCGGCCTGCGCGAGGTCGTCGTCCACGAGGAAGGTGGGCTGCGCTTCCGCGCCGACGATCCCGAGGCGCTCGCCGAGGTGGCGATCCGCGTCCTCTCCGACGACGAGCTCGGCCGCCGCCTGGTCGCCGACGCCTACGAGCACGTGCGCCGCTTCGACTGGGCCGACGTCGCCGAGCAGACCGCCGCCGTCTACGCCGACTTGGCCGGCGCCCCGCTCGGCCCCGCCTGAGCGGCTACTAGTGGTGTGACCACCGAGTCTCGCCAGATTCGGCAACGTTGCCGGTCACACCACTAGCCGGCCTCGTCGTTCGAGCGGAACTTGCCGATCCGGGTGCCGCCCGGGTCCCACGACATCCCCGCGAGCAGCTCGTCGGCGGAGACTTCAAGCGAGCTGGCGAGTTTGATCAGGGTGTCGATGCGGGCGATGCGGAGGCCGCGCTCCAGTTGGCTGATCTCCGTGCGATGCACCGAGGCGCGGACGCTGAGCTCGTCCTGGGATAGGTCAGCGCCTTTGCGGCAGCGGACCAGGTTGTCTCCAAAGCGGGCGGCGATGTCCACGAGCGACGATTGTTCTCCTCGTCGGGTTCTACAGATGCGGCACTGTGAAGGTCCGTCGCAGGCCACCCGCCGGAGCCCCTCCAGGGCAACGTACTAGCTGTCAGACAAAAGCCCTCATTTCTGGTACGGTCGTTGCACGAGGCATTGCAGAAGACGGGAGGGCCTACGATGGTTCAAGCCCATCATGGCCTTGAACTTCAGAGACAAGGAGACGGAGAAGTTGGCGGCGGACATCGCGACGCTGACTGGCGAGAGCGAGGAGGAAGTGGTGCGCCAATCCCTGCGCGAGAGGCGCGACCGACTCGGTCCTTCGCCTCGTCCTGGTCACAGGCCGCGAACGACGGAGGAGATGCTCCACTTCATGAGGACGGAGATCTGGCCGCTGATTCCGAACCGCGGCGGACCGACGATCACCAAAGAGGAGAAGGAAGAGATTCTCGGGTACGGCCCGGCGGGGGTTTGATCCTCGACAGCTCCGCGATCATCTGCGTGATCGAGGAAGAGGACGGCCACCACGAGTTGACCGCGGCCCTTGCCAGCGCGGCCAGCGTCGGGGCGGGGGCGCCGACCCTATTCGAGACGGCGATCGTCCTGATCGCGCGACAGGGGGTGGCCGGTCGCGCTGGTCTCCTGCGCTTCCTGGGTGAAAACCGGATCTCGTCGATCCCGTTCGGCGGCCATCACTGGGAGACCGCGGCGGACGCCTTCCTCAGGTTTGGCAAGGGACGCCATCCGGCGCGACTCAACTACGGCGACTGCATGACCTACGCTACGGCCCACCTGGCCAGCTATCCGCTTCTCTGCGTCGGCGACGACTTCGCCCAGACCGACCTTCGGCTGGTGCTGGGCTGATCCGCCGTCAGCGCTCGGCGGGTGGGGATAGGGTGGTGTGAGCCGCGGGGTCCGGCTCGACCGGATCGGGCCAGGTGAGCCGCTCCGGCGCCTCGCGCATGCGGATGATCCGCGCCGGGATGCCGGCGACGACGGCGTTGGCGGGCACGTCCTTGGTCACCACCGTGTTGGTTCCGACGATCGCGTTGTCGCCGACGCGGACGCCGCGCAGGATGCAGGCGCCGTAGCCGATCCAGACGTTGGAGCCGACCTCGACGTCGCGCATGTAGATGCCCTGGACGCGGATCGGGCGGTCGACCTCGACGACGCCGTGGTCGAAGTCGATGAACATCGCCCGGTCGGCGATCACGCACTGCTCGCCGATCCGCACCCGGCGGTAGGCGGAGACCGTGCACTCCTGGCCGATCACGGTCTTTTCGCCGATCTCGACCTCACCCTCGTGGCAGCGGATCTTGGAGCCGTCGCCGATCCAGACGAAGCGGCCGAAGCGGACCTCGGCCTCGCGGCCGACCTGGAGTTCCAGACGCCGCCCGAAGAAGACGAAGCCGTCGGTGCGCCAGCGCCGGCCGGCCCGGGTCAGCAGCCGCCGCCAGAGGTAGCGCCAGAGCAGCCGCGCGTAGCGGTGGTTCAGCATGCGGTTGTGGGCGAGGAAGCGAATTGAGCGAATCACGGCGGCCGGGACTTTAGACTGGCCCGCCCATGCCCGACGCCGCCAAATCCGCCCCGCTCGCCGAGCGCCTCGTCGGCGGCGACAAGCGAGCGCTGGCGCGGGCGATAACGCTGATCGAGTCCGACGACCCGGCCGGTTGGGATCTCGTCCGCGAGGTCTACCCCCGCACTGGCACGGCTCGCATCGTCGGCTTCACCGGACCCCCCGGGGTCGGCAAGAGCACCCTGATCGGGGCCCTGACCACCGAGCTGCGCAAAAGCGAGCGCCAGGTCGCGGTGCTCTCCGTCGATCCCTCCAGTCCCTTCACCCGCGGCGCTTTGCTCGGCGATCGCATCCGCCTCTCCGACCACTTCCTCGACCCCGGCGTCTTCATCCGCTCGATGGCCTCACGGGGAGCGCTTGGCGGCCTCTCCGAGGCGGCCCTGCAGGTGGCGCTGGTGATGGACGCGGCCGGCAAGGACGACGTCCTGATCGAGACCGTCGGCGTCGGCCAGGCGGAGATCGACATCGTCGACCACGCCGACACGATCGTGCTGGCCTTGATGCCGGGCTCGGGCGACTCGATCCAGGCGCTGAAGGCCGGCGTGATGGAGATCCCCGACGTGATCGTCGTCAACAAGGCCGACCACCCGATGACCGACACGATGGTGCGCGAGGTGCGCAGCGTGCTTGCCCTCTCCCAGGAACCGGGTGCCTGGAAGGTGCCGATCCTGCGCACCGAGGCCGCCCGCGCGGAGGGCGTCGAGGAGCTGGCGGTGGCGATAGACGAGCACCGCACCTTCATCGAGGCGGCCGGCACGCTGGCCGAGCGCCGCGCCCGCAACCTGCGCAGCGAGGTGCTCGGCATCGCCACCGCGCGGATGCGCCGCCGGCTCGAGTCGACCGCCGCTGAGGACCCGCGCACCGCCGATCTGCTGGAGCGGGTGGTGAGGCGCGAGCTCGACCCGGCCAGCGCTGCCGCCGAGCTGCTGGAGCGCCAGGTCGATGGCTGAGGCGGCGGCGATGGCCTCGCTCTCGGAGGTAACGCGGTGGGTCACCGCCGAGCTGCAGGACGTCGACGGCGCCGCGGTCGGCGAGGTCGAGGGCGTCTTCGTCGATTCCGAGTCCCGGGCGCCGGTCTGGCTGATCGCCCGCGTCGGCCGCCGCCGCCACGCCAGGCTGATCGCGGCGCCGCTGCGCGACTGCGCCGGGGCAGCGTTCGGGGTTTGGGTCGCGCATCCGGGCGAGCTGCTGAGCACGGCCCCGATCGTCGACCCGGAGCGACCGCTACGGCGCGAGCACGAGCTGACGATCTGCGCGCACTACGGGATCGGGGAGAGCGTGGGGCGGGCGGCCGAGGTTGCCGGGCGCCCAGAGGACGCGGTTACGGCGTCTCCTCCCGGCGCCTGAGTTGAGAGGGCACCCGACCCTCCATCCACACGGGTCAGGAACGGCTGAGGGACACGGCTCTCAGCTGGCTTCGAAGCTGGGCTGTCCGTCAAGGCTTCAGGCCCAGGTTGTCGCATCTCTGGAAGCTGAGCGACTCCGGCGCTTGTTGGAGAGGTGGTGACCCCTCCCCGGGAATGTGCGCGAAGCGCGCGACATGCAATCTGGTTCCTGCCCGCCATAGGCGGGCAGCATGTTGCGGAGCAGCCCGCTTCAGCGGGCGCGACTGGATTCCCGGGGAGGGGTCACCACCTCTCCCCACGACTGCCTCAGTCCCTCAGCAGCCCAACTGCCGAGCGATCACCATCTGCTGCACCTCATCCGTCCCCTCGCCAATCGTCAAGATCTTGGCGTCCCGGTAGAAGCGACACACCGGGTACTCCTCGATGAAGCCGTAGCCCCCGTGGATCTGCACCGCCTCCTCGGTTGCTTTGACCGCGAGGCGGCCGGTGATCAGCTTCGCCTGGGCGGCGGTCAGGGTGAAGGACTGGCCGGCGTCCTTCTCCAGCGCCGCCCGCCAGGTGAGCAGGCGCGCCGCCTCGATCTGGGCCGAGAGGTCGGCGATCTTCGCCTGGATCGATTGGAACTTGGAGATCGACTGGCCGAAGGCCTGGCGCTCCTTGGCGTAGGAGATCGCCTCGTCGAGGGCTCCCTGGGCGAGGCCGACGCCCATCGCGGCGACGCCGATCCGGCCGCCATCGAGGATGTGGAGGAAGTTCTTGAAGCCCTCGCCGCGGCGGCCGAGGAGGTTTGCTTCCGGCACCTTGCAGTCCTCGAAGGAGAGCGGCCGCGTGTCGGAGGCGTTCCAGCCCATCTTGCGGTAGCCCTCGCCGACCTCGTAGCCGGTGGTGCCGTTGGGAACGATCAGGTTGGAGATCTCCTTGCGGCCGTTGACCGCGCCGGTGACCGCGGTGATCGAGACGCAGCCGGAGATCTCGGTGCCGGAGTTGGTGATGAACTGCTTGGCGCCGTTGACGACCCACTCGCCGTCGGCGAGATCGGCCCGGGTGCGGACGTTGCCGGCGTCGGAACCGGCCTCGGGCTCGGTCAGGCCGAAGGAGGCGAGGCGCTCGCCGCTGCAGAGCCGCGGCAGCCATTCGTCCTTCTGCTCGTCGCTGCCCCAGAGGTAGATCGGCATCGTCCCCAGCGAGGTGTGCGCGGCCATCGTGATGCAGACCGAGGAGTCGATCCGCGCCAGCTCTTCGACGGCAAGGACGTAGGAGAGCGTGTCGGCGCCGCCACCCCCGTACTCCTGCGGAAACGGGATCCCCATCAACCCCAGCCCACCCAACTTCTCGACGATCTCGTACGGGAAGGACTTGGTCCTGTCCAGCTCCTCCGCTACGGGACGCACCTCCTGCCGAGCAAAGTCCCGGACAGTGTCCCGCAGCAGTTTCTGCTCGTCGCTCAGCTCGAAATTCACGCCGTCACCCTATTCCGCTTTCGAGAGGGCCGGGTGGGGAG
>JBAQZI010000203.1:0-13264 GCA_049790835.1 Solirubrobacterales bacterium | reverse complement strand
GCCTCAGCGTCGGCGCCGGGCCTCTGCGGGTCGAGGCCCACCCCGTCCCGGCGGAGGCGGACCCGCGCCTGCTCGCCGGCCTGCTCGACCTGCCGCTGGAGCTGTTCGAGCGGTCCGGAGCCAGGACCCTGGTCGCGTTCGACGAGTTCCAGGCGCTGCTTGCGGTCGACCCTGAGATCGATGGCCTCTTCCGCAGCCGCATCCAGCGCCACGGCGACGCCGCCAGCTATGTCTTCGCCGGTTCGCATCCGGGCCTGATGGAGCACCTCTTCGGTGCCCACGAGCGACCCTTCTTCGGCCAGGCTCGCGCCCTGCGGCTGGAGCCCCTCGGCGACGCCGACCTTGCCGCCTACCTCGGGGAGCGGTTCGACGCGGGGAGGCGCGACGTCGCGCCCACCCTCGAAGCGCTGCTCGACCTGGCAAGGGGGCACCCGCAGCGGGCGATGCTGCTTGCCCATCACCTCTGGGAGCAGACCCCGAGCGGGGAGCCCGCGACCCCCGAGCGCTGGCAACAGGCATTGGAGGCGGTCTACTCCGAGCACGGCGAGGCGCTGCAGGCGACCTGGGACTCGATGGAGACGAAAGAGCAGGCGGTTCTGGCGGCGCTGGCGATCGGCGCCGAGCCGCTCTTCTCCGCTCGCACCCTGAGCCGCTTCAATCTCTCCAAGGGTGGCGCCCAGCACGCTCGTGAGTCGCTGATCCGCTCCGGCCACCTGCATAAGGTGGGGGATCTCTACCACCTGGTCGATCCGCTTCTCGCTGAGTGGATCGTCAGGCTTGAGCGCCCGTCCGAAGGAGACTTGACTCGATGACCGTCCGCCACCGACTCGTTCGCGTTCCCGCCTCCTCGGCCAACCTCGGGCCCGGCTACGACGCGATGGCGGCGGCGGTCTCGCTGCACCTGGAGCTGGAGGTCGAGGAGACGGGGGAGTTCTCGCTCGATCCCGGCGGGCTCGACGTCTCGACCGGGCGCGACAACCTCGTCGTCCGCGCCTTCGAGAGCCTGCACCCGGCCGACGGCATCGCCTTCCGGTTGGGCAGCGAGATCCCGCTGGCGCGTGGGCTCGGCTCCAGCGCCGCCGCGATCGTCGCCGGCCTCTTCGCCGCCGACCACCTCTTCGAGCTGGCGCTGACCAAGGAGGAGATGCTGGGGCGGGCGACCGAGCTGGAGGGGCATCCCGACAACGTCGCGGCCGCCATCTACGGCGGCTTCGTGGTCTGTGGCGCCGACGCCGACGGGGCGCCGCTCGCCGCTCGCTTCGATCCGCCGGAGGGGCTGGAGGGCATCGTCGTGATCCCGCCCGAGGAGGTCTCGACCCGGCTCGCCCGTGAGGCGATTCCGGCTGAGATCCCACTGGCCGACGCGGTCGCCAACGTCTCCGCGGCGGCCCTGTTGGTGCTCGGCCTGCGCAGCGCCGACCTCGACCTCGTCGCCGGCGGCCTGCGCGATGCCATCCACCAGCCGCGCCGCCGTGACCTCTACCCGCGCTCGATGGAGATCGTCGACGCGGCGAGCGAGCTGGGTGCCCTGGGGGCGACGATCTCCGGCGCCGGCCCCACCGTCCTCGTCTGGACCACCTGGCAGGACGCCGGCAACGTCGCCGCGGCGCTGGAGCAGCGCTGTGCCGGCTGGGCCGAGGTTCGCCGCCTGCCGTTCACCCCCCTCGGCGCCGACGTCCCCGAGCTCTGATGACCTCGGTCGTCCGGATCGGACTCGCCGAGCTGGCGCTGGGCGGCCTCCTCGGCTGGGCGATGGTGATCCGCCAGGACAAGCCGGAGTGGCTGACGCGGATCGGCGTCGTCGCTCCGCAGCGGATCCGCCAGGTCCACCTCGACTACGTGATGATGGGCCTGATCCTGATCGGGGTCGGCCTCGCGGTGCCGGACCTGCCGTGTGCGATCGCCGCCGCCCTGGTCTTCGGCACCATCGTCAACCCCTTTCTCTTCGTGCCGCTCGCCTTCGATCCCGATGTCGAGAGGCGACTCTGGTATCGGCTGCTGGCGGTCGTCTCCTTCATCGGCGTCAGCGGTGGTCTTGTCGCCGCGGCGATCGTCGGGCCCGGTTAGCGACTATCGACGCGTCTGCTCCTGTACGTCCTATAGACGTCCAAGTGCAGACGCGTGAACGCGGTCGACCGGCCGAGCCCGCGACTACCATCGCCGCCATGCCAACCCTGCCGAAGTCCAAACCGCTCGTGGCGCTCGCCGCCGTAACCGCGCTGCTCGCGCTCCCCGCCGCCGCGCAGGCGACGTTGACCTACGTCAAGAACCCGCTCAAGCCCGTCGTCTTCGCGGCGGCCGACAACGGCTCCGGCGCGCACAAGGTCGACTCGGGCTCGAACCCGCGGGTCTCCCCCGACGGCGAGACGATCGCCTACCGGCACGAAGGCCCGGGCCACGCTTCGGAACTGAAGCTTGCCGCCGCCGAAGGAGGCGCCTCGCGCACGGCGCTCCTCGGCTTCCAGGACAGCTTCTACCTCGCCTTCTCGCCCGACTCGAAGACGATCGCGGCGCTGCGCGGCCCCGAACTCGGCAAGCGCAAGCTGGTCCTGATCGACGTCGCCAGCGGAGGCACCCTGCGCACCGTCGCCAGCGGCTACTTCAGCGGCTTCAGCTTCTCGCCCGACGGCAGCGAGCTCGCCTACTCGCTGGCCGGCAGCGAAAAGTTCCCGCCGAAGAGCAACGTCTACACGGCCCCGGTCATGGGCGGGAAGTCGACGCAGCTGACCCGGGACGGCATCTCGCAGGCGCCGCTCTGGGGGCCGACCGGCAAGGTCGTCTTCGTCAAGCAGCTCGGCGCCAAGGCGAGGAGGTACGGGCCCAAGAACGAGCTCTTCCTGATGAATGAGAACGGTGGCCGGCAGAAGCGGCTCACCAACACCAACGTCGGTGCACTGTTGTCCGGCCTGACCCCGACCGAGTGGTCGGCCAACGGCCGGCGCCTGCTGGCCGAGTTCGGTGGCCAGGACACCAGCTACGCGGTCACCGTCGACCCGCGGACCGGCGCCCAGAAGCCGCTCGACAGGATGGGGGATGGCGAGCAGGGCTTCGTCGGCACCGCCCTCTCCAGCGATGGCACCACGGTGCTCGGCTTCAGCGGCGGCTTCGAGCCGGGCCCCAACCACGACGTCGCGACGATCCCCTACGGCGGCGGCAAGACGAAGATCCTGGTCAAGAACGCCTTCGAACCCGACTGGAGCCGCTAGGAGCGAACTGCCTCAAGTTCTCATCCTTGGAGGGTTGGAAACTGATGCAGGTCGGGTCGGGCCGGGGTAAGGTCGCATGAGATGGCCGGCTACACGATCAAGCACCGCGACGAGTTCGAGTCGATGGAGGGCTCCGGCGACTGCACCTGGATGCTGGCCCGGAAAGCGCTCGGCACTTCGGCCTTTGGCTTCAACCTGGTCGAGATCGGCCCCGGCGGGCAGATCCCCGAGCACGACGAGGCCGAGAGCGGCCAGGTCGAGCTCTACGCGATCCTCGAGGGCGAGGCGGTGCTGCGGCTGGAGGGTGAGGACCACCCGGCTCCGGCCGGCACCTTCGCCTCGATCGAGCCCCCGGCCAGCCGCACGATCCTCAACCGCTCCGAGGCCCCGGTCACGGCGCTGCTGATCGGCGTCCATCCCAGCGCCGATTTCAAGCCGGCCTCCTTCGCTTGAGCGTCGCGGGAAGTCGCGCTTTGTCTACGAGATGAGTCAACTTTTGGCCGAGCGAAGTTCGGCCAGCGGCTCGTCCCTGCCCCTATAATCCGGCGGCCCGTCAACCCGTCGCGCGCCCGCTCGAAGAAGGCGCGGAACCCGGGAGGTCACATGTCGAAGCACCAGTCCGCTGGCGCGAGTGTCAAGCGCTACTCACCCGAGCTGCCCTACAAGCCACTGGTATCGCCGCCCAGCGTTGAGGACAACGACGCCTGCGCGATCTATGCCTCCGTCCGCAAGGACGCGACGCCGAGCCATAGGCCGATCGAGCTGGCGATCCCGGCCCTGCAGAAGATGCTCCACCGGGCCGGCAACGTCGACGGCGAGGGCGACGGCTGCGGGGTGCTGCTCGACCTGCCGCGGAAGATCTGGGCCGAGGAGGTGCGCTCCGGCGGCCACGACCCCTCGCTGACCCTCGACGACGCCTTCGCCGTCGCCCACATCTTCATCGAGCGCAGGCAGGACCTGGAGAAGGTCCA
Source organism: Solirubrobacterales bacterium (assembly GCA_049790835.1). Taxonomy (GTDB): domain Bacteria; phylum Actinomycetota; class Thermoleophilia; order Solirubrobacterales; family 70-9; genus VAYN01. The sequence goes on along the minus strand of JBAQZI010000203.1, from coordinate 9,087 downwards.
GCACGACGCCCGCGAGCTGCTCAACGAAGGCGGCTTCCGCGTCCTCGCCGAGCGGATCGGCGTCGTCAACTCACCGGCGCTGGGTCCGACCGCGCGCGAGGAGGAGCCCCACTTCTGGCAGATCGCCGGCCTCGTTCCCGACGCCGCCAAGCGCGACCGCGTCCTCTTCGACCTCCTGATCGATCTCGAGAAGCAGCTCGAGGTCCACGTGCCGTCGTTCTCCGCGAGCACCTGCGTCTACAAGGTGATGGGCACGCCGCTCGTGCTCGGCGAGTACTACCCCGACCTCGACGACGAGCGCTTCGAGACGATCGGCTGCTTCGGCCACAACCGCTACTCGACCAACACCTGGCCCTCCTTCAAACGGGTTCAGCCCTTCTCGACCCTGGGTCACAACGGCGAGATCAACACGATCGAACAGCTGCGCCAGGAGGCGAAGATGCTGGCGGTGCCGGTGCGCCCGGGTGCCTCGGACTCCCAGGACCTCAACCTGACGATCGAGACCCTGGTCAGCCGCGACGGCCTTGGCCTGGCCGAAGCGATGGAGATGGTGCTGCCGCCGATCGTCGAGGAGATCCGCGGCCTGCCCGAGCAGCTGCGCGGCTTCTACATGTACCTGCGCCAGGCGATGGGCCCCTTTGCCCAGGGGCCGGTGGCGCTGATCGCCCGTCACGGCGACGAGTGCGTCTTCTCCTCCGACGCGCTCGGCCTGCGGCCGCTCTGGCAGGTCGAGACCGAGGACGACTACGTCTTCAGCTCCGAGCCCGGGGTCGTCCCCGTTCAGGCGATGGTCTCCGAGCCGAAGCCGCTGGCTCCGGGCGAGAAGGCGATGGTCCTGATCGATCGTGCCCAGCGCCACTCGACCCTGCACCCGCATTCCGCGATGCTGCGGATCGTCCGCGACAGCTGGCTGAAGCGCAACGGCGTCGATGCTGTCGCGCCGTACGAGCGCGCGATCGAGGCCGGCGGTCCGCTCGAGGGCGATGACGTGCCGGGCTACTCCGACGCCGGTCCCGAGGAGCCGGTCAAGGTCGCCGACCGCATCCTCGCCGGCTTCGGCTGGCAGCGCGACGACGTCAAACTGGTCCAGCAGATGGCCTCCAACGGGGCCGAGCCGGTCGGCTCGCTCGGCTACGACGGGCCGCTGGCGGCGCTCTCGCCCGAGCGCCAGAACCTCGCCGACTACTTCAAGGAGACGGTCGCGGTCGTCACCAACCCGGCGATCGACCGCGAGCGCGAGATGGAGCACTTCTCGATCCGCTCCGTCTTCGGCCGGCGTCCGTCGCTGGACGATGCCAGCCTCGATACGGCCACGGTCGAAACCGCCTTCCCGGTCATCCTCGGCGGTCACCACGGCCTGGCGCCGCTCTCCGACGAGGCCTACCGCCGCATCGCCCGCGAGCACCGCACCTACCTGCTGGAGGACCTCTGGGAGGAGTTCCGCGGCCGCGCCGCCGCCGTCGACATCTCGCTGTTGGAGTCGGAGACGACCAGCGGCGCGATCGAGCGGCTCAAGCAGGAAGCGGTGAAGAAGGTCCGCAACGGGGCCGAGCTGCTGGTCCTCACCGACCGCACCGTCTACGACGGCGAGCGCCGCTACATCGATCCGCACCTGGCGACCTCGGCGGTCGACATGGCGCTGAAGCAGTTCCGGGTCGAGCCGGGCGAGGAGAACCTGCGCCGCCGCTGCGGCATCGTCCTGCGCTCGGCCGCGATCCGCAACGTCCACGACACGATGCTGGCCCTCGGCCTCGGCGCCAACGGCGTCTGCCCGTACACGATGGTCGAGGTGGTCTGTGTCGAGGACTACGAGACCGACGTCGCCAATCTCTGCGACGCCCTCACCAAGGGGATCGAGAAAGTGATCTCGACGATCGGCATCCACGAGGTCCGCGGCTACGCCCGCCAGTTCTCCTCGATCGGGATCAAGCCGGAGCTGGCCGAGATCTTCCAGACCAAGGCCTTCGCCGCCTCGGCCAAGAGCGGCACCGGCTTCGCCGACCTCGATGAGGACACCAACGCCCGCGCCCGCGCCCTCAGCGGCGACGACGAGGCGGCCAAACCGGCGAAGACGTTCCGCTTCTACCCGAAGGTCTACAAGGCGGCGATCGCGACCGCCAACGGCACCGGCTCCTACGAGGACTACTCGCAGAAAGTCCGCGACCTCGAGCGCCAGAGCCCGATCTCGATGCGCCACATCATGGGCCTCAAGGGCGACCGCGAGCCGGTCGACCCGGCCAACGTCGATGCCGGCATCGGCCACCACGACTACCCGATCGTGATCTCCTCGATGAGCTTCGGCTCCCAGTCCGAGCCTGCCTTCCGCGCCTACGCGGAGGCGGCCAAAGCGACCAACATCCTCTGCGTCAACGGCGAGGGTGGCGAGATCCGCGACATGTACGGGCACTACCGCAAGTGGCGCGGCCAGCAGGTCGCCTCCGGGCGCTTCGGCGTCTCGGCGGAGATGCTCAACTCCTCCTACCTGGCCGAGATCAAGATCGGCCAGGGCGCCAAGCCCGGCGAGGGCGGCCACCTGCCCGGCAAGAAGGTCTCGGCCAAGGTCGCCGCCGCCCGTAACGCGGCGCCCGGCACCGACCTGATCTCGCCCTCCAACAACCACGACCTCTACTCGATCGAGGACCTGGCCGAGCTGATCGACGAGCTCAAGACCGTCAACCCGGACGTGCGCGTCTCGGTCAAGGTCCCGGTGGTGCCGAACATCGGCACGATCGGCCTCGGCATCGCCAAGGCGGGGGCGGACATCATCACCCTCTCGGGCTTCGAGGGCGGCACCGGTGCCGCCCGCCAGCACGCCCTGCGCCACGTCGGCCTGCCCTCGGACATCGGCACCCGCGCCGTGCACCGGGCGCTGATGGAGGCGGGGCTGCGCAACCGGGTGGAGATCTGGGCCGACGGCGGCTACCGCACCGGCCACGACATCGTCAAATTGCACTGCCTCGGCGCCAACCGGGTCGGCTTCGGCACCCTGGCGATGGTCAGCCTCGGCTGCACGATCTGCCGCGGCTGCCAGCTCGACACCTGCCACGTCGGCATCGCCACCCAGATCGAGACGACCGAGGAAGCCGAGGCCCACGGCCTCAAGAAGTTCACCCCGCAGGAGATCGGCAGCGCCGCCGAGAGCTGCGCCCGCTTTTTCTCCTCGATGGGGGAGGAGGTCAAAGAGGTGGTCGCCTCGCTCGGCTACGAACGCGCCCAGGATCTGGTCGGCCGCTACGACCTGCTGGAGCAGGTGGCCTATGAGGACAAGGTCGACCTGGCGCCGCTGATCACGCCGCTGGAGGAGTTCCTCGACCTCGAGCCGATCGACCTGCCGGTGGCGGAGAGCGAAGACCTGCGGGCCGAAGCCGGCCTCGTCGTCGCCCGGCCGATCCGGATGGGGGAGAAGCAGGCCTCGACCCAGATCGCCGCCCTCGCCGGCGACATCTGCTCCGGCCGCACGATCCGCAACGAGTTCCCGCGTGCCACCGACGCCGACGACCGCGTCCTCGGCACCGAGCTGGCGGGCGCGATCGCCCGCTCGCGGATCTTCGAAGACGGCCCCGAGTCCAACGACGAAGTGCTCGCCAGCCTCGAGTTCAACGGCGGCTCCGTCGCCGGCCAGGGCCTCGGCGCCTTCAACGCCTACGGCGTCTCGATCCGCATCGAGGGCGGTGCGCAGGATGGCGTCGGCAAGGCGATGCTGGGCGGCTCGATCGCGATCCTCAAGGGCAAGGGAGCCAACGGCAAGCGCCTCAACGGCTCCGTCGGCAAGTCCTTCGCCTACGGCGCCCAGCGCGGCCGCCTCTACGTCCAGGGCTCGGCCGACTCGCGCTTCTGCATCCGCCTCTCCGGGGCGGACGTGGTCCTGGCTGGCGAGCCCGAGCACGACATCGAAGACGACCGCGGCACCATGGTCGACCGCGCCAACGCCAAGGGCTTCGCCTTCGAGTACATGACCTCAGGCCGGGCCCTGGTCCTCGGCGACCTCGGCCCCTGGGCCTGCGCCGGCATGACCGGCGGCCGCGTCTACGTCCGCCACAACGCCTTCGGCATCGACCGCGACGCGATCGTCCGCCGCCTCGGCGAGGGCGCCAAAGTCCAACTCAAGGACCTCGACGCCGAGGGCCTGCTCGACATCGACGACCTCACCCAGCACTACGCCAGGGAACTGCGTGCCACGGGCCAGGACGAAGAGGCCGACCGCGTCTGCGACCTCGCCGCCGACGCGACCAGCAACTTCCTGATGATCGTGCCGGAGAAGGTCCAGGCGGATCCGAGTATTTCGACCGAGTAGGGCTGGTGGGGGGAGGGGTCGGGTGCCCCTCCTCTCTCGCCTGACTGGCTGGATCGCCTGGGGCCGTCCGAGGTTGCCTCTTGGCCAGCGGCGCAAAACGTTCGGAGGGGCACCCGACCCCTCCCGATCAGTCGCACAGGTTGGGACGAACGGGTCCGCTGGAGCATTCCTGTCTCTCCAGCTCCCGCACCTCGAATTGCGGTTCGAGGTGCGGACCCATCTACATGCGAGCGGTGCTGCCGCAAGAGCTTCCGACCTACGGTCTATTGACGGTGCCGAAGTCAGGCCGGGGGTTCGGGTGTCCCCGAAGCGTCTTCAACTTTTTCGCCAGCGGCAATCCGCGGCAGACCGGCGGGGACCCTCGAAAAAGTTAAGCGAAGGGGATACCCGAACCCCCGGCCCTAGCCCTGCCGCGTCAACAGATCCGCGATCGCCCGCACCTCCTGCAGCAGCCCGTCGAGCATGCGCTCGGTGTCGCTGTGGATGCGGTACTCGGCGGCCTCGCGCTCGGCCTCGACTTTGTCGACGCGGAGCTCCAGGACGCGGGTGCGCTCGTCGACCTTCTGGATCGAGCGTTGGAGCTTGCGCTCGGTGCGGCGGACGCGCTTCTTGACGTAGAGGCGGGTTTCCTCGCGGATGCTGTCGAGCTCGCGACGCAGCTCGGTGTTGATCGGCTCGTTCTGCTCGGCGAGCATCTCCTCGACGCCGAGGCGGACGCGCTCGATCTCCTCGTGCAGCTCGGCGCGGGCGCGGTCGGCGGCGGCGGAGATCCCCGATGCCGCGGCGGGCAGGGAGGGGTCGGCCGGATTGGGGGCGGCGTTCACTGCCCCTAATCCTAGGGGCGGCGGTGGCCGGAAATCGCGCTGCGACGGCCTAGAGCTTCAGCACGTAGAGGCTGTAGTGGCCGATTGTCAGCTCATCGCCGTCGTTCAGCGGCGCGAACTCGACGGTCTCGCCGTTGAGGAAGACCCCGTTGAGGCTGCGGTCGTCGAGGACGCGCAGCGGCTTGCCCGGTTCGGCCACGATCAGGGCGTGGCGGCGGGAGACGCTGGGGTCGTCGAGGCGCAGGTCGGCATTGGGGCTGCGGCCGATCCGGGTCCAGCCGCGCTCGATCGGGAAGGAGGCGATCTCGCCGTCGTCGGCCTGGAAGCCGAGGCAGTGGCCGGGGCCGGAATGCCGTTCGCGGACCTCCGGCAGCCAGCTGGGCGGGGCGTGGGCGATGGGGGCGAGGAATTCGCTGGTCGTCCCGCGGTGGTCCTGGAGAGCTTCGAAGATCGAATCGCGGCGGTACCTGGAGCCGCCGCAGCGGGGGCAATCCGGCAGCTCGTCGGTCTCCTGCATCGAGAGCTGGGAGCCGCAGGTGAGGCAGAAGAAGGTGCCCTCACCAGGAGTTGCACCGGTGTCGTAGCGGTTGTCGAGCGGGGCGCTGCCGATGGCGTCGAAGATGGTGACCTCTCTTTAGTGCGTCGTGGAGCGATCCTAGCGCGGCGGCACGCCCCCGTCACTCAATTTTGATGATCTGGTCGCGGGTCGCGGGGGCGACGAATAGAATCGCGCCGCGATGGGTCCGATTCGCGCCGAAGCCGAGATCGACGTACCGCGCGAGCGGGTCTTCGAGACGATCGGCGACCTCGCCTTCCGTCCCGCTTTCACCGATCATTTCCTCTCCAGCTTCCACCTGACGCGGCTCGAGTCGACGGGTGCCGGCGCCGGCGCCAGGTTCAGGGTCGAGGCGCCCCTGCGCTCGGTTTGGATGGACACGACGATCGTCGAGCTCGACCCGCCCTTCCGGATCGTCGAGCGCGGCCAGGGCGGCCGCGTCAATCGCATCGCCAACCACACGGTCTGGGAGCTGACCGAGGGGCCGGGCTCGTTGACCTCGGTGCGTCTCTCCCACTGGACCGAGCCGAGCCCGGTGGATCGCGGCCTGGAGCTGCTCAGTGCCGGCTCGGTCTGGCAGCAGCGCAGCTGGCGCGAGGCGCTGAAGCGGCTCCGAGACGGCCTCGAGTCCGCTGATTGGGACGGCAGCAGGATCGCCGTCGCCGGCGGCAACAGATATGCGACCGGCATCGCGTAGAAGCTCCTAATAGACTCTCGCCGCCGATGGCCCCGAACCGCAGACTCGTCCTGCCGCTGCTTGCCGCCCTGGCTCTCGCCGCCCTCGTCGTCGGCGTCTCCGCCTGTGGCTACGAGAGCCACGAGAAGGAGGTGGTCGAGGGCGAGCCGGTCGAGGTCGGCGAGCTCTCCATCAACGTCACCTTCTCGCGCTTCCTGAACCCCGACGACAACGAGGACTCCGCCTACCTGGTCGGCCAGCCGCCCCCTCAGCCGGGCTATGCCTACTTCGGGATCTTCCTCGAAGTCCAGAACGAAAGCGACGAGGAGCAGACGGTGCCGACGATGACGGTCTTCGACGCTGCCGGAGAGAGCTACTCCGCCTACCCGAGCGAAAGCCTCTATGCGCTCCAGTTCGGCGAGACGGTGGAACCGGAGGAACAGCTGCCGGTGCTCGACTCGACCGCGCAGCAGGGCCCGATCGAGGGCGCGCTGCTGATCTTCAAGCTGCCCGACTCGGTCTCCGACGAGCGGCCGCTGGCCCTCCACATCGAAGGCGAGGAAGAGGCCGAGGTCGAGCTTGACCTGTAGTCGCGGCGTCCGGACCGGCTAAAGGCCGGCGGAGAGCACTGCGGCCGCGACCGGCGCGGCGACGTCGCCACCGGCCGCTTCGGCTTCGATCAGCAGCACCCCGACCGCCAGCCGCGGCTTCTCGGCCGGCGCGAAGGCGGCGAACCAGGCGTCCTTGATCTGGATCGGGTTCTCCTCGTCCTCCTGGCCTGGTTTCGGCCCCAGCTCGGCGGTGCCGGTCTTGCCCGCCACTTGGGCCTCGGAGATCGCCCCGGCGGTGCCGGTTCCTTCGGTGATGACGCCGACCATCAGGTCGGTCATGTCGTCGGCCAGCTTCCTCGACATCACCCGTTCCGGCTTGGCGTCGGGCCGCAGCTTCTCGTTGGCGACGATCGAGGTCGGCTGGCGGACGCCGCCGTTGGCGATCGTCTGCGCCACGCTCGCCATCTGCAGCGGCGTCGCCAGCACCTCGCCCTGGCCGATCGCGGAGACACCGAGGTCGATTTCTTCGCCGATCTCGGTCGGGATCGTCGATTCCTGTAGTTCGGCCTCGCGGACGTACTTCGGCGCGTAGAGCGTCGGCGGCGAGTTGAAGCCGAAGTCTTCGGCGGCGCCGACCAGGTCGTCGTTGCCGATCTCCGGCCCGAGCGGCGCGAAGTCGGCATTGCACGACTCAGCGAACGCCTGGGGGAGGGTGCCGCCGCAGAACTCGCCGTTGGCGTTGTAGATGAAGCGGCCGCCGACGTTGACGCCGTCGACGATTTCGAATTCGTCGTCGAGCGAGAGGACGCCCTTCTCGAGGGCCGCCACGGTGGTGACGAGCTTGAAGGTGGAGCCCGGCGGCTGCGGGGCGGAGAAGGCCTGGCCGGCGAGGGCACGGACGTTGCCGCTGCGGGTGTCGAGCACGGCAATGCCGCCGGAGCGACCGGCCAGGGCGGAGACCGCGGCTTCCTGCAGGTCGGGGTCGATCGTCGTCTTTACCGGCGCCCCCTGCCGGGGCTCGGCTTGGGCCAGCACGCGGACCGCGGTCTCGGCCGCGTCCATCGCCAGCAGCGAGCCGCCGGGCTTGCCGGCGAGGCGGGTGTTGAAGGCACGCTCGAGGCCGCTGATGCCGACCGGGGTGTCCGGGGTGAAGCCCTGGCGGGCGAGCTTGTCGAGGTCGTCTTCGCCGGCTTCCCCGACTTCGCCGGTGACGTCGATCGCGGCGCTGCCGAGCGGGTGTTCGCGTTCGGTCGCCGGGCCCTCGGCCAGCGGTGAGCCGTCGGCGGCGAGGATCTGCGCCCGCGGCGCCAGGTCGATCTGGCTTTTCAGGTGCTCGCCCTCGCGCAGGCCCGGGAAGACGAGGCTGGGATCCCAGTCGATGCCGCCGTCGGCGTAGGGGATCTCGACCTCCTCCTCGAAGCGGCCGAAGGCGACGGTGGTGACGGCGACCGGCACCGGCACCACGGTCTCGCCGTCGCGCGAGAAGGGGTCGTGGGTCGAGCCCGGCTCGAGCGCGCGCAGGGTCGCAACCCGATCGGCCTCGCGGTAGGCGATGGCGAAGTCGTTGAGCTCGATCGATGCCTTGGAGGCCGGGTTCAGCTCCTTGTACATGGCGGCGAAGCTCTCGACCGCCCAGGCCTCGGCGAAGCGGCTGGCTGCGTCCTTCTGGGGCGAGCCCGGGGCGCCGGCGGCGGCCCCGAAGGCGAAGGCGACGATGGCGACGATCGCGAGGGGGAGGGTGCGGGTGACCAGGCGACGACGCCGCTCCACCTCGGGTGACATCTGGCTCACCGAGTGAAAGGTAATAGAGCGATCCTCCGCATGCTTCTATTCAGAGGTGACTGTTCTGGATTGGGCCATCGTGGCCTTCACCATCGCGCTCGCGTTGTGGGGCTACAGGCAGGGCCTGATCGTCGGCGCGATGACCCTGGTCGGCTTCGCGGCGGGGGCGTTCGCCGGCAGCCGGCTGGGGCCGTTGGTGCTCTCCCAGGGATCCGAGTCCCCCTACGCGCCGCTCTGCGCCGCCTTGGGCGCGCTGCTGGCGGGCGCCCTGATGGCGGTCGCGGTCGAGAGCTTCGCCCTGGGGCTGCGGGCAAAGGTGATCCGCAGGCCCGTCCTGCACCTGGCCGACGGCGCCGGCGGCGCGGCGCTGATCGCCTCGGTGGCGCTCGGCGTGGCCTGGGTCT
>JBAQZI010000202.1:0-6867 GCA_049790835.1 Solirubrobacterales bacterium | reverse complement strand
GGCCAGCCCCGCGCGCAGGGCGTCGGCGGCGTCGCGGCGACGCTGGTTCCAGGCGGGAAGGTGCCTGAGCTTAACCTCGAGGATCGCCGCTTGCAGGGTGTCGAGGCGGTGGGTGCCGGTGGCCAGCTCGTGGTGGTGGCGGGTGCCCTCGCCGTGGGAGCGCAGCAGGCGGACCTTGGCGTCGAGCGCCGCGTCGCTGGTCACCAGGGCGCCGCCGTCGCCCCAGCCGCCGAGGTTCTTGGTCGGGTAGAAGCTGAAGCAACCGGCGTCGCCGCGCGATCCGACCGGGCGACCCTTGTAGAGGGCGCCGTGGGCCTGGCAGGCGTCCTCGACTACGACGATCCCGCGCTCGCGGCAGATCGCCAGGATCGGATCGATGTCGACCGGACGGCCGAAGAGGTGGACGGGGATCACGCAGCGCGTCCTCTCGGTCAGCGCCTGCTCCACCGTCGCCGTGGTCAACAGCGCCGTCTCCGGGTCGACGTCGACGATCACGGGCGTGGCGCCGACGGTCGAGACCGCCTCGGCGGTGGCGATGAAGCTGTAGGTGGGGACGATGACCTCGTCGCCGGGGCCGATGCCCAGCGCCAGCAGGGCGATCTCCAGCGCCGCCGTGCCGGAGGAGACCCCGGCCGCGCATTCGGTGCCGCAGAAGTCGGCGAAGGCCGCCTCGAAGCGCTCCAGTTCCGGGCCGAGCGTGAAGGCGGAGTCGCGGGCGATTCGCTCGACGACCTCCATCAGCTCCGCGAACAGCACCGGGTCGGCGCTGTCGAGGCGGATGAACGGGACCTTGCTGCCCTCGGTTGCGGCCAGGGGCAGGGCGTTCGGTGCGGTTGCGGTACTCACGTTCAAGCCTTCCTTGGAGTGGGGGGGATCAGTTCTTGCCCTTCGCCTGACGGCCCGCCGTTCGTCGTCTGCTCCAGCTCGAGGAAGAGCGCCGCGGCCTCGCGGCGCGAGCGCACCCCGAACTTGGCGAAGGCGGAGGAGAGGTGGCTCTTGATCGTGCTCTCCGAGAGGAAGAGCTCGTCGGCGATCTGGGCGTTGGTGAGGCCCTGTGAGACGTAGGTGAGGACCTGGCGCTCGCGGTGGGAGAAGGCGGGGCGCTCGACGCTGGCCCGCATTTCGCGGGGGACGACCGACTGCCCGGAGCCGACGGCGCTGATCGTCACGGCGAGGGTCGACTCCAGCAGCGGCTCGAAGACGATCGCGTCGGCGCCGGCGTCGAGGGCGCGGCGCACCCCGGTCGCGGTGGCGGTCGGCGAGACGGCGACGATCGCCGGTCCGGGAACCTCACGGCGCAGGCGGCGCAGAGTGGCCATCTCGCGTGGCAGGTCGACGTCGCAGACGAGGATCAAGATCGCCTTCGCCCCGAGCTCGAGCTCGGCGGCTTCGCCGGGAGTGTGGGCTTCGAGCAACGCCACATCGGCGAACGACCCCTCGAGCGCCGCCGCGATGCGGCTCTGAGTGGTCGGCGCGCCGGCGGCCGCGACCACGCAGAGCGGGCCGGAGGAAATCCGGGTGCCCTCGATCGGCTCGCTCAGTACCGCCACGGATCACCAACGGGGCAGGGGCGCGAAAGTTTGCGCGATCGTCCGTTTGCGGAAGTCCGCCGCGCAGGCGCCGTTGATGTTGGGATGAGCCAAGGCGATCCCTCCTTTCCAGTTAACGAGGCCCCGCATCGGCTGCTCGATGACGTCCGCTTCGGCGCCGACGTCGCCGTCCACTCGTTCACCAACCTCTACGGCTGCGAGATCGGCTCCCGGACGCGGATCGGCACCTTCGTCGAGATCCAGCGCGGTGCCACGGTCGGCTCCGCCTGCAAGATCCAGAGCCACGCCTTCATCTGCGACGGCGTCGCGATCGCGGACGAGGTCTTCGTCGGCCACGGGGTGACGTTCGTCAACGACAGGCGACCGCGAGCGACCAACGCCAGCGGCGAGCTCCAGGGCGACGCCGACTGGGCGCTGCTGACCACGGTGGTCGAGCGCGGCGCCACGATCGGCTCCGGGGCGACGATCCTCGGCGGGGTCCGGATCGGCGCCGGGGCGACGGTCGGGGCCGGGGCCGTGGTGACGAAGGACGTGGCGCCCGGGACGACCGTGGTCGGCAACCCGGCGCGGCCGCTCTCAGGTTGAGGCCAGCCTCAGCGCCAGCGCTCGAGCAGGTCCTCGTCGGGCACTTCGCGGACCTGGCGCGCGGGCACCCCAATCACCACCGCACGCGGGGCGACGTCGCCGGTGACCACGGCTCCGGCGGCGACGAAGGCCTCCTCGCCAATCTCGACCCCGGGGCAGAGCACGGCGCCGCCGCCGATCCGACAGGCGCGCCGCAGCAGCGGGCCCTCGAACTCCTTGTCGGGCCCGTGGCGGTTCATCGTGTTGTCGTTGGTCAGGGTCACGCCAGGGCCGACGAAGACGTCGTCCTCGACGACCGTGCCGCCGGTCAGGTAGCAGCGGGCCTGCACGCTGACCCGCTCGCCGACGAGGACGCCGGGGTCGACCGAGCTGAAGCTGCCGATCGTCGAACCGGCGCCGATCGTCGCCCCGTCCCTGATCTGGGCGTGGTCGCCGATCCGGGCACCGGCGCCGATCCGCACGCCGGCGTGGATCACCGCCTGGCCGCCGATCAGGACGTCGGCGGCGATCGTCACCTCGGCGCCAAGCAGGAGCCCGGGCGCGAGATCGGATGGATGCAGGGACGCCCCGGTCACGAGGCGGCATCGTAGCGGCGCTCGTGGCGGCCCCCGAAGGCGCAAGCTTGACCCGTGCCCGGCCGTTGATCGGTTGCGTGAACGACGTCTGCACGATCATCGTCTCCCACAACGGCAAGCGCTGGCTCGACGCCGCGCTGACCACTCTCTTCGCCCACGCCGGCGACGTCGACCTCGACGTGGTGGTCGTCGACAACGGCGCCGACGGCGCCGCCGCCCACGTCGAGGAGCACTTCCCCGCGGTACGCACGGTCACCTGCGCCAACCACGGCTTCGGCCACGCCAACAACCGCGGCCTGGAAACCGCCAACGCGCGTTACGTCCTCTTCCTCAATCCCGACACCGAATTCCTCAACGGCAGCCTCGCCGAGCTGACCGCCGCCCTCGACCGGCGGCCCGAGGTCGGCCTGGCCGGAGTGCGGCAGGTCGAGGGCGGCGGCGCCCTCGCGCCCAGCATCCGGCGCTTCCCCTCGACCGCCAACATGCTGGCCGAAGCGCTCGGGGTCGAGAAGGTTCCCGGCGCCCGGCGGGTGCTGGGGGAGCGCGAGCTCGACCCGGCGGTCTACGGCCGCGAGACGCCCTGCGACTGGACCTCGGGCTCGTTCATGATCGCCCGCCGCGAGGCACTGGAGCGCGCTGGCGGCTTCGACGAGCGCTTCTTCCTCTTCGCCGAGGAGACCGACCTCTGCTGGCGGATCAAGCAGGCCGGGTGGGAGGTCATGCACATGCCCCAGGTGACGATCCGCCACTACGAGCACGAGCAGGGGTTGAGCTCACGGCTCGAGGCCCAGGCCGCCTACGCGCGGGTCCAGTTCGCCCGCAAGCACCTGCGGCGCGCCGCCGAGTACCGCTGGGCGCTGGCGCTCCGCTACTCGCTGCGGATCGGCGCCTACTCCGCCCTGGGCGAGCGCAGGCGCCGACAGCGCGAGGCGGCCCGGGCGGCGCTGGCAACGATCCGCGCCGGGCGGGCGCCCTTCGCCGGTCAGGCCGGTCAAAGCTCAGGCGACGATCGTCAGGGCGCCGGGGGCGGCGCTCAGCTCGATGCTGGTGCGGTCGCCGATGTAGTCGCCGTCGACCTGTAGCGGGAAGGGCCGCAGGGCTCCCTCCCTGTCCTCGGAGACGGAGCTGACGGTGCCCGCGACGACGTCCTCGAAGTGCTCGACCTGGCGGTGGCGCGCGGCCGGCTTCGTCTCGCTGAAGAGGCGGGAGATCAGGGTCGGCATGTCGCGCTGCGTGGCCCGCTTCAGGACCCCGACCGAGAGCGTGCCGTCGTCGAATGCGACCCCCTCGCAGACGCGGATCGGGCGGCTGGCGAAGTAGGTGAAGGGATCGGAGTTCTGGACGATCGCGGTGACGCCCTCGGCCGACTCGCCATCGCGCTCGAAACGCACGCGGACGGCGTTGTGGAGGTACTTGCGGTAGAAGGCCGAGACCCCGCACCAGCTGTAGTAGTAGGGCCCCATCCGCGACTTCATCCGCGGGTGGGCGTCGACCCGCTCGACCACGGTGGCGTCGATGCCGACGCCGCAGGCGAAGACGAAGTAGCGCTCGTCGACTTTGCCGAGGTCGATCTTGCGCGGCGCCCAGTCGTCGGCCAGGGTCAGCAGGTGCTCGGTCGCGTCGACGACGTCGTTGGGCATGCCGAGCGTGCGGCAGACGACGTTGGTCGAGCCGCCCGGCAGCACCGAGACCGGCACCTCGGTCCCGGCCAGCCCGTTGGCCACCTCGTTCAGCGTCCCGTCGCCGCCGAAGGCGACGACGATGTCGTATCGGTGGTCGGCCACCTCGCGGCCGATCTCGGTCGCATGGTTCTGCGCCTCGGTCGAGACCGCCTCGACCTCATAGCGCCCCTGCAGCGCGTAGACGACGAGGTTGCGCAGCCGGTCGGAGACCGTCGTCGCCACCGGGTTGACGATGATCAGCATCCGCTTCTTGTGACTGCGTTTACCCGGTCGTCTCATACCTGACCACGGTTCCATCGTCGACTTCCCGCACCCGTCCCTCGTTGACCAGCAGGTCGGCGTGGCCGATCACCTCGGAGAGGGTGAGGAAGGCCTGGGTGACGGCGACGTTGCCCCAGATCGCCTGTGCCAGCTCGTAGCCGGTGCGCGGCTGCTCGGCGATCAGCTTGTGGATCTTCTCCTTGCGGCGCTCGTGCTTGGCGAGGCGCTCGTCGATCAGGGCGACGTGGTCGACGACCGGGTCGCCGTGGCCGGGGAGGACGATCTCGGCTGGCATCTCGCGCGTCTTGCGGAGCGACTCGATGTAGGTGACGAGTGCCTGGCTGCGCTCCGACGAGCCGTCGAGCGGCCGTGAGATCAGCGGATTGGAGGAGATGTTGGCGAGCAGGTGGTCGGCGGCGATCAGGATCTTCCGCTCCTCGTCCCAGAAGACCGTGTCGGAGGGGCTGTGGCCGGGCCGGTGCAGTGCCTGCAGGGTGCGGTCGCGGAAGGCCAGCTCCTCGCCGTCGGCGAGCGGCTTCGTCACCGCCACGTGCGAGCCCCAGCCGCGGAAGCTGCGCGAGACGCTGCGCAGCGCTGCCGTCACTTCCTCGGGAATGCCGTTGCGCAGCATCAGCTCGACCGCGAAGCGGTCCTCGGCCTCGGCGTCCTCGTCGAAGTTGGCGAGCCGCTCAGCGGCGACGCCGATCGCCGCCACCTCGGCGCCGGAGTGCTGGGCGACGATCTCGACCAGGCCGAGGTGGTCGATGTGCTGGTGGGTGACGACGATCAGCTCGAGGTCGTCGATCGAGTGCCCGCGGGCACCAAGCTGGTTGCCGAGCTCGTCCAGCGCCTTGCCGGAGTTGGGGCCGGTGTCGACCAGGGTCAGCGGCTCGTCCTCGATCAGGTAGCAGTTGACCCGCCCGACCGCGAACGGGGTCGGGATCCGCAGCCGGTGGATGCCGGCGAGGGCGACCTGCTCCAGCGCCCCCTCGGGGGTCAGCACGCTCACGCCCGGATCAGCCCGAGGACCTCGTCGCGCCGCCGCTCCATGTCATCGCGCGAGATCAGCGACTCGAGGTTGAGCCGCAGCAGCGGCTCGGTGTTGGAGGGACGCACGTTGAAGTGCCAGTCCTCGTAGTCGACCGAGATGCCGTCGAGCTTGGTGATCTCACCGTCGGCGTAGCGCTGCTCGATCTCCGCCAGCTTCGCCCCCGGGTCGGCGACCTCGGAGTTGATCTCGCCGGAGATGAAGTACTTGGAGCGGAACTCCTCCATCAGCTCGCCGAGGGTGCGGCCGTCGAGTGAGATCAGCTCCAACATCAGCAGCGCCGGGATCGTGCCCGAATCGGCGTTCCAGAAGTCGCGGAAGTAGTAGTGCCCGGAGACCTCGCCGCCGAAGGCCGCGCCCTCCTCCCGCATCCGCGCCTTGAAGAAGGCATGGCCGACGCGGGAGAGGTCCGAGCGACCGCCGTCGGCCGCGACCAGGTCCGGCACGGCGCGGCTGGAGCGGGGGTCGTAGAGGATCGTCGCGCCGGGGTTCTTGATCAGGGCCGCCCGAGCCAGCAGGGCGCAGACGAAGTCGCCGTCGCAGAACTCGCCGCCGGCGTCGATGAAGAAGCAGCGGTCGGCGTCGCCGTCCCAGGCGATGCCGAGGTCGGCCCCGCTCGCCGTCACCCGCTCCATGATCATCCTGCGGTTCTCCTCCAGCAGCGGGTTCGGCTCGTGGTCGGGGAACTCGCCGTTGGGCTCGAAGTACATCTCCTCCAGCTCGAGTGGCAGCCGCTCCAGGATCGGGCCGACCATCGGTCCCGCCATCCCGTTGCCGCCGTCGACGACCACCTTCATCGGCTTCACGTTTGCCGGGTCGATGAAGGACATCGCGTGGGTGTGGAACTCCGCCCAGATATCGATCTCCTCCAAGAAGCCGCCGCCCGGGGCCTCGCCGAGCCCGGACCCGATCTCGTCGCGGACGTCGCCGATGCCGGCGTCGCCGGAGAGCGGCAGCGCCCCCTCGCGGACCAGCTTGACGCCGGTGTAGGCCTTGGGGTTGTGGGAGGCGGTGACCATCGCGCCGCCGTCGAGCTCGCGTGAGCCGACCAGGTGGTAGAGCATCTCGGTCGCGACCATGCCGGCGTCGAGCACGGTCGCGCCCTCGGCGATCAGCCCCTGGCGCAGCGCCGCCGCCATCGCCGGCGCGGTCAGCCGCATGTCGCG
>JBAQZI010000201.1:0-6719 GCA_049790835.1 Solirubrobacterales bacterium | reverse complement strand
GGCAGGCGGCGACCGCTCCGCTGATCGGCATCGCCGCCGCGCTCGGCGTCCTCAGCAGCCAGTCGGCGCCGCTGGCGGTGCTGGCGATGGGCCTGTTCGGAGCCGCTACCGGCTACTGCTTCTCGGTCTCGCTGCGGCTGGCGATCGCCGGCCTCTCGGTCTCGCTGGCGCTGATGATCGGCCAGGGCCTCTTCCTGGCGCCCGACGATGCCTGGCCGGCGCTGCTCTACGCCACCATCGGCGGACTCTCGCAGGCGCTCTGGTCGCTGCTGATCTGGCTGGTCGCCGACCGCGCCGGCGACGACGAGGCGAGCGGCTGGGATACCGGCGCCGCCCTCGAGGCTCTGCGCTCGAACCTGACCCTGCGCTCGAGCAGCGCCCGCCACGCGCTCCGCTTCGGCCTCGCCCTCGCCACCGGTGTCGCCCTCTACCGCCTGCTGGGGATGACGGCGCACGGCTTCTGGATTCCGCTGACGATCCTCTTCGTGATGCGTCCCGAACGCGACGAGACCTACCGTCGGCTGGCGTTGCGCGCCATCGGCACCGTGCTCGGCCTCCTCGTCGCGACCGCCCTCGCCGAGGCCTTCCCGGGCAACGACCTCGTGGTCGGCGCGGCGCTGACGATCGCGGCTGCGCTGACCTTCGGTCTGCTCACCGTTCAGTACGCGCTCTTCACGGCGGCGATCACCACCTACGTCGTGCTCCTCACCGACACCCTCGGCGAGGGTCCCTTCGAGGCCGCCGGGCAGCGCCTGATCGGCACCGCTCTCGGCATCCTGATCGCCTTTGTCGCCTTCCTCGTCTGGCCGAACCGGGGGAGGGGGGCGGCGGTCCGGTAGATTCCTGGCTACGCAGCCAAACCGCCGCGCGGGTGGCGGAGACCTCGAGGAGCCAGAGTTGAGCAACCGCACGTTCGTAATCGGTGTCGGCATGACCAAGTTCGAGAAGCCGGGCAGCAAGGAGGGCGACTACCCCGACTGGGCCAAGGAGGCGGGGGAGAAGGCGCTCGCCGACGCCGGCATTCCCTACACCGACGTCGAGCAGGCCTACGCGGGCTATTGCTACGGCGACTCCACCTACGGCCAGCGGGCGCTCTACCAGCTCGGCCTGACCGGGATCCCGGTCGTCAACGTCAACAACAACTGCTCGACCGGCTCCTCGGCGCTGTTCCTGGCCCGCCAGGCGGTCAAGGGCGGCCTCGTCGACTGCGCCCTGGCGCTGGGCTTCGAGAAGATGGAGCCGGGCAGCCTCGGGGTCAAGTACACCGACCGCACCAACGCGCTCGACAAGCACGCGATGCGCATGTTCGAGATCCGCGACCCGGAGCAGTCGCCGCCGGCGCCGCAGATGTTCGGCAACGCCGGCCGCGACCACATGCAGAAGTACGGCTCCAACCCCGACCACTACGCCTGGATCGGCTGGAAGAACCACAAGCATTCGGTCAACAACCCCTACGCCCAGTTCCAGGACGAGTACTCGCTGCAGGACATCAAGGACGCGAAGATGATCCACGAGCCGCTGACCAAGCTGCAGTGCTCGCCGACCTCCGATGGCTCGGCCTGCGCGATCGTCGCCAGCGAGCGCTACGTCGACGAGCACGACCTCTGGGACCAGGCGATCGAGATCGCCGGCCAGTCGATGGTCACCGACCTCTCCTCGACCTTCGCCGAGGACGCCAACTGCATGACGATCGTCGGCTCCGACATGTCGAAGCTGGCCGCCGACCGCGCCTACGCGGAGGCGCAGGTCGCCGCCGCCGAAGTCGACGTCTGCGAGCTGCACGACTGCTTCAGCGCCAACGAGCTCATCACCTACGAAGCGCTGGGATTCGCGGCCGAGGGCGAGGCCCACAAGCTGGTCGAGGCGGAAGCCACCACCTTCGGCGGCGACGTCGTCGTCAACCCCTCCGGCGGGCTGATCTCCAAGGGCCACCCGCTCGGCGCCACCGGGCTGGCACAGTGCTCGGAACTGACCTGGCAGCTGCGTGGCCAGGCCGAGAAGCGACAGGTCGAGGGCGCCAAGGTCGCGCTCCAGCACAACATCGGCCTCGGCGGCGCCGCCGTGGTCACCGTCTACAAGCCGGCGAGCTAGGGCTCGCCGCACGACCAGGAGGACACGATGGCGAAGCAGCGGAGGTCACTGAACGGCAAGGTCGTGGCGATCACCGGCGGTGCCAGGGGCATCGGCAAGGCGACCGCGACGGCACTGGTGCGCAAAGGCTGCCGCGTCGCCATCGGCGACCTCGAGCTCGAGCTGGCGGAGCAGACCGCGGCGGGGCTGGGAGGGGGCACGATCGCGCTGCCACTCGACGTCACCGACCGCGCCTCCTTCGCCCAGTTCCTCGACGAGACCGAGCGCCAGCTCGGAGCGGTCGACGTGGTCGTCAACAACGCCGGGATCATGCCGGTGACGGCGATGGTGGATGAGTCCGACGCCTCGATCCGGCGCCAGCTGGACATCAACGTCTACGGCGTCCTGGTCGGGATCCAGCTGGCGATCGAGCGGATGCGCCCGCGCGGCAGCGGCCACATCGTCAACCTCGCCTCGCAGGCCGGCAAGACGGCGATCCCCGGCATCGCCACTTACTCCGGCACCAAGCACGCCGTGGTCGGGATCAGCGAGGCGGTGCGAGCCGAGCTGCGCGGCAGCGGCGTCGAAGTCCACTGCGTGATGCCGACCGTCGTCAACACCGAACTGACCGCCGGCGTCGGCCAGAAACTGATCAAGCCGGTCGAGGCCGAGGACGTCGCCAACGAGATCGTCGACGCGCTCGAGCTCGGCCGCTTCGACGTCTACGTGCCGCGCTCGAACGCGGTCATGACCCGCTTCGCGGCCGTGATGCCGCGCCGGGTCAACGAGGCCATCGCCAGGCTGATGAAGGCCGACAAGCTGATGTTCGAGGTCGACCACGGCGCCCGGCGGGCCTACGAGGAGCGAGCCGCCGCCAGCGAGCCCGGCGTCGCCGACTCATCCGCCGCGGAGCCGGTTCAGCGCGACGCCGCCTAACGGCCGTCCGCCAGGCCCTCTTCCGCGATCGCCGACCGCAGCAGCCGGGAGGCGTTCAAGCGCATCGTCGCCGCCGCCTCCACGCCGGAGAGACCGGCGACGTCGGTGAGCCAGACGAAAGCCTCGATGCCGAGCGTCGCACCGATCCCGTAGACCAGGGACCGCAGCCTCCGCGCCCCCATCTGCTCCCGCAGCGGCGCCAGCGCGTCCTCGATCCAGCCGATGCGCAGGCCGCGGTGCACGGGCAGCTCCGCCGCGTCGAGGGAGTCGCCCTCCAGCGAGAGCCGCAGCGCGGCCCGCATCTCCGCCTCGTACTCGAGGATCCTGCGGGTGTGGTTGTCGGCCACCAGCTCCAGCCGCGCGAGGGGGTCCCGCGGCGGGTTCGCGCCGAGCAGCGACTCCTCCTCGGCATGGGGAAAAGCGGCGACCAGGAGCGCGCGGAGGTTGGGGAAGTAGCGGTAGGCGGTGGTGCGGGAGATCGAGGCCGCCGCGGCGGCGCCCTCCATGGTCGGGATCGTTCCCTGGGAGAGCAGATCCCGGGCCGCGGCGACCAGGGCGTCGCGGGTGCGGGCCTTCTGATTTACCCGGCCGCGAGAGACATATGGTACGGTCATCCCACGATGGTACTAGGTGTTCTATGACTGTTCCTGTCGTTCGCGCGGCGGGGGAGGGTGAGCGGCTTCGGTTCTGGGGCGGCGGCCTCTTGACCATGAAGGCCACCGGCGAGGAGACTGGCGGTGCCTTCCTGCTCTTCGAGGACCAGGTCGTCCAAGGCAAGACGACGCCGCTGCACGCTCACGCCAACGAGGACGAGACGCTCTACCTGCTGGAGGGCGAGGCGCTGGTTCACGTCGACGGCGAGGAGCATCGGCTCGGCGCCGGCGGCATGGCCTTCGTTCCGCGCGGCGTGCCGCACGCGTTTCTGATCATTTCCGCGACCGCTCGCCTGCTCACCCTGCTCGTCCCCGGCAGCGCGGAGGCGTTCTACCGCGGCGCCAGCGAGCCGGCCGACAAAGACGCCAGTCCCGCGGGGCCGGTCGACTTCGCGCGGGTGGGCGAATCCGCCGAGCGCTCGGGCGGGATGCGGCTGCTGGGCCCGCCGCCCTTCGGTTAAGAAGCTCGCCGGCGCCGGCGTCTCGCGCTACGTTCACTCCATGGGAAGGATCTACGACGCGACCTGGGGACGCGCCTTCGCGGCGCTGTACGACCGCAGCCTCAAGGCAACCGAGGAGGCCGGGCTGCGCGAGATGCGCCGCGAGCTGCTGGCCGGAGCAGGGGGGAGGGTGCTGGAGCTGGGCGCCGGCACCGGGGTCAACCTCGATCTCTATCCCGACTCGGTGGAGGATCTGGTCCTGGTCGAGCCCGACCCGCACATGGCGAAGCGGCTGCGGGCGAGGCTGGCCGACTCGCCGCGGGCGGCGACGGTGCTCGAAGCGCCGGCCGAGCAACTGCCCTTCGAGGACGACAGCGTCGACACCGCGGTGGCGACGCTGGTGCTCTGCACGATTCCCGACCCCGCCGCGGCGCTGGCCGAGGCGGCGCGCGTGCTCAAGCCGGGCGGGCAGCTGCTCTTCATCGAGCACGTCCGCGCGGAGGAGCCGGGGCTCGCCCGCTGGCAGGACCGGCTCGAAAAGCCCTGGCGCTTCCTCGGCGACGGCTGCCACTGCAACCGCGACACCGTCGCGACGATCGCCGCCTCGCGCTTCCAGCTCGGCGCGGTCGAGCGCGGGCGGATGCCGAAGGCGCCTCCGATCGTCAGCCCGCTGGTGGTGGGAAGTGCCAGTGTCGACGCCGGTTTGGGCGACGACCCAAGCTAGGAGACCCGCTGCGGCCTGGCTCAGTCCCAGGACATGTCGCGCATATGGAAATAGCGATCCCAGGCTTCAGCGACGATGTCGGAGGAGCCTGAGGTGGCCGGGCCCTCGCCCCGGGCAAGCGCCAAGGCCTCTTCCCAGGAGCATGGATCGTGGCGCTCCATCAGCGTGATTGCCGCCTGCAGGGCACCCCGGTCGCCACGAGCTATACGGAGCCGCAATCGCTGGTCGCAGTCGCCATTCTCTTCTTGCATAATCTTAATATCTTTTAAGATATACTATCTAAACCATGGGTAAACCGATGCCGATTCACCAGATCAAGGCCGAGTTCTTCCGCACTCTTGGACACCCGATCCGAGTGCGGGTTCTGGAGCTGCTGCGGGACGGCGAGATGAAGGTCGGGGATCTGCAGACGGAGCTTGAGATCGACTCCAGCGGCGCCTCTCAGCACCTCAGCGCGATGCGCAGGCAGGGCCTGCTGGATGCGCGCAAGGAGGGCACCAGCGTCTATTACAGGGTTCGCGACCCCCGTGTCTTCCAGTTGCTCGAGGTGGCCCGCCAGGTAATCGGCTCGCGCCTCGAAGAGACCAACGCACTTCTGGGGCAGCTGGACGGGACCGCGCCGCAGCTCGGTGGGGCCGCCGCGAAGACGCGGTCGCGGTAGGCCCG
The DNA here is from genome assembly GCA_049790835.1 of Solirubrobacterales bacterium. GTDB lineage: Bacteria > Actinomycetota > Thermoleophilia > Solirubrobacterales > 70-9 > VAYN01. The sequence goes on along the minus strand of JBAQZI010000201.1, from coordinate 1,230 downwards.
CCGGGTTGAGCTGTCTGGACTGGCTGTTCGGAGCCGGCGCCGCCCTGCTCCTCGCGGGAACCGTGGCGCCCCTGATGCGGGCGCGGGTGGGCGCGGCGCTGGGCATGCAGGCATTGGGGGTCGGGGTGATCGGAGTCGGAGGCGCGCTTGTGCTCTTCGGGGCTCCGGTGGCCGGAGCCGATTTCGCTGACGGCCTCGATCCGAGCTTCGGGGTCGACGGACTCACCGGCTTCTTCCTGGCGACCGTCGCGATCGTCGCCGTTCCCGCGCTCGTCTATGCGCACGACTACTCGAGCGGCGCCGCCCGCCCACAGGTCCAGGCCGCACTGCTCGGGGTCTTTCTGCTCTCCCTCTGCGGATTGCTGGCGGCGCGCGATCCGGCTTCTTTCCTCGCCTGCTGGGAGGTGATGACGCTGGCTCCGGCGGCGGCGATCCTGGTCGGGCGGAGCGACGGTGCCGTTCGCCACGCCGTCTTCGTCTACCTGGCGATGACCCATCTCGGTGGCGCCGGGGTCTGGATCTGCGTGCTCGCGCTCGCCCACTACGGGGCCCTGAGCGACCCGGCCGCCCTTGCCGCCCAGGGCGCCGGAGCGCAGGCGCTGGTTCTCGTCGCAGCCATCGTCGGCTTCGGGACCAAGGCCGGGCTGATGCCGATGCACTCCTGGCTGCCGCGAGCGCATCCGGTCGCCCCAAGCCACGTTTCGGCGCTGATGTCGGGGGTGATGGTCAAGGTCGCCCTCTACGGGCTGATCCGCGTCCTCTTCGAGTGGGCCGCCCCGGCCCCTCTGTGGGCGGGTCTGACGGTTCTGGGGCTGGGGCTGCTGTCGGCGCTGGGCGGCGTCCTCTACGCCCTGGTGCAGCGCGACCTGAAGCGATTGCTCGCCTTCTCGTCGATCGAGAACGTCGGCATCGTCGCCCTTGGCCTCGGCGCCTCGCTCCTCTTCTCCTCCAGCGGCGAGGGGACCTGGGCGGCGATCGCCTTCGCGGCGGCCCTGCTCCACGTCCTCAACCACGCCGTCTTCAAGGCGCTGCTCTTCCTCGCGGCAGGCGCCTTCGAGCGCGCTGTGGGTTCGCTCGACCTCGACCACGTCGGCGGCCTGCTGCGGCGCATGCCCTGGACCGGCGGCGCCTTCCTGGTCGGGTCGATGGCGATCGCCGGGGTGCCGCCGCTGAATGGATTCGCCTCCGAGTGGCTGATCCTGCAGTCGCTGGTCCACGTCGCCCTGGGGC
>JBAQZI010000200.1:0-5834 GCA_049790835.1 Solirubrobacterales bacterium | reverse complement strand
CGACGTCGCCGAGCTGCGCGAGCGCGGCCTGCTCTGTGGGCACATCACCGCCGCCCCCGCCTACGGCGGCGAGCACGAGGCACTCAGCACCGTCGGCGCCCTCGACGCCGCCAACCGCCTCGGTTGGGACGCGGCCCTGGTCGGCCCCGGCCCCGGCATCATCGGCTCCAACACCGAGTTCGGCCACGGCGGCATCGCCGCCCTCGACAGCGCCCACGCCGCCCTCAGCCTGCGCCTCCCGACCCTGATCTCCCCACGGCTCTCCTCCAGCGACCCCCGCGACCGCCACATCGACGTCAGCCACCACACCTACACCGTCCTCGAGCTCCTGCTTGCTCCCGTCGACGTCGCCGTCCCCGAGAACGAGCCCACGATCGAAGCGGCCCTCGAAGAAGTCGCCGGCGCCCACCGTCTCCGTACCGCCTCTGCCGACCTGGACGCTTACGCCGATTCGGGCCTTCCGGTCCACACCATGGGCCGCCCACTCCAGGAGGACCCCCTCTTCTTCGCGGCCCCCCTCGCGGCGGGTCACCTGCTCACGGAATAAGCAGTCCCGCCGCCGACGCGTCTCCCGCGGGTGGCACGGGGGGAGGGGCCGAGAACGTAAACCTCGCCCGCAGGCCCCTCCCCCCGTGACAGGACCCGCGGCCCGACGCCTCCCGTGGGCCACCTATTGCGCCACAAGGTATGAACCCCACCGCCGAGAATCCCGCGTCATGGCGATCGCAGTCAAGCCCGCGGTTCCGGCTGCGCCCGCCACGCCGGGGGCGGATGCCCGCTTCGAGGGACTCGTTCTCGACTTCCTCTCCTACCTGGAGTTGGAGCGGGGCCTTTCGCGCAACACGCTGAACGCCTACCGCACCGACCTCTTCCAGTACGGCGAATACCTCGGCGCCCACGACAAGGACGCCCTGCGCGCCCGTCCCGCCGACGTCGCCGACTTCCTCGCCGAGCTGGCCACGGGTGAGGGCCGGCCGGCCTGCTCGGCCTCGACCATCCACCGCAAGGCGGCCTGCCTGCGCTCCTTCTACAAGCACCTGCGCCGCGACGAGCTGATCGGCGACGACCCGACTGCCGCGCTGAGCGCGCCGCGACGCTCGAAGAAGCTGCCGCAGGTCCTCAACTACGCCGAGGTGCGGAAGCTGCTCGCCTCGCCGCGGGGCAGCGAGCCGACGACGCTGCGCGACCGGGCCCTGCTCGAGGTCATGTACGCCTGCGGGCTGCGGGCCTCGGAGACGATCGGGCTCGAGCTCGCCGACATCGACATGCGCGAGGGTTTCCTGCGCGCCCGCGGCAAGGGCTCGAAGGAGCGCCTGGTGCCGCTCGGCCGCCAGGCGATCGCCGCGATCAGCGCCTACCTGCGTGGCGGCCGCCCGAAGCTGATCGGCGAGCGCCACGAGCCGAAGCTGTTCGTCAACTTCCGCGGCGGCCCGCTGACCCGCCAGGGCCTCTACAAGATCGTCCAGCGCCACGCTCGCGACGCCGGCCTCTCCGGCCGCATGAGCCCACACACCCTGCGCCACAGCTTCGCGACCCACCTGCTCGCCGGCGGCTGCGACCTGCGCGCCGTGCAGGAGATGCTCGGCCACGCCGACATCTCCACGACCCAGATGTACACCCACCTCTCCGGCGACCGCCTCAAGGAGGTCTACTTCAGCGCCCACCCGAGGGCCAGCGTCGACTGACCGGGAACACGGACGCATTTGCTCCCGCATACCGGGAAGAAGTGCGTTCGCGATGCAGTAGAACTCGGACATGCCCGAGCTGCCCGAGGTCGAGACCGTCGCGCGCCAGCTCGAGCCGGAGCTGGAAGGGCACCGGATCGAGTCGCTGGAGGCGCTGGACGAGCGCTGGTCGCGGCCGGTACCCGCCGCCGAGCTGGGCGCGGCCGTCAGCGGCCGCACGATCGAAGGGCTGGGCCGGCGCGGCAAGTACCTGCTGCTGGGGCTCGACGGCGGGCAGACGCTGGTCATGCACCTGCGGATGACCGGCAACCTCGTCCTGGTCGAGGGCGAGGACGTGCTCGATCCCTCGGAGGGACGGCGGCTGTACGAGGCCGAGCGCTCGACTTCGGCCCGACACCTCCGCGCCCGTTTCGTCCTCGACGACGGCCGCGAGGTTTGGTTCACCGACCCGCGTCGCTTCGGCGAGGCCTTCCTGATCGACGACGTCGAGCTCGAGGCCCGCTTCGCCGGCAAGGTCGGCGTCGAGCCGCTCTCGCCCGAGTTCACCCCCGAGGCGCTGGGAGCGATGGCGTCGGGACGCACGGCCCCGCTGAAGTCGTTCCTGCTCGACCAGTCCGGGGTCGCCGGTATCGGCAACATCTACGCCGACGAGGCTCTCCACCGCGCCCGCCTGCACCCGCTCTCGCCGGCCGGCTCGATGAAGCCCGAGCACCTGGAGGCGCTGCGCGACGCCGTCGTCGCGGCGCTGGAGGCCGGGATCGACCACGGCGGCTCCTCGATCGACGACTACCGCGACGGGCGCGGCGAGAAGGGGACGATGCAGAACGAGTTCCTCGTCCACACCCGCGAGGGCCAGCCCTGCCCATCGTGTGAGGGCGAGATCGTCCGCATCGTCGTCGCCGGCCGCTCCACCTACTTCTGCCCGAGCTGCCAGGTCAAGTTGCGCAAACGCCCGCGCCGCCGGAAGGGTTGATGAATTGACCCCCCTGTAGGGGGTGGAAGTCGTCAACTCTCCGCCGATCCCCATCCGGCGTGTCGGCCACACTTGATCTCGTGGCCGGAAAGACCGTAAAGACGGAGGCGATCGTCCTGCGCAGCATCCGCTACGGCGAGGCGGACCGGATCCTCCACTGCTACTCGAGGACCCGCGGCCGCTTCGGCGCGATCGCCAAGGGCGCGCGCAAGCCGAAGTCCCGCTTCGGCGGCCGCCTGGAGCCGTTCTTCAGGCTCGACCTGATCCTGCACGAAGGTCGCGGCGACCTGATGACGGTGACCAACGTGGCGACGATCGACGGCTACCCGCGGCTGCGCTCCTCCGGGCCGGCACTGACCGCCGGCGCCCGCGCCTGCGACGCGGTGCTGCGCCTGCTCGACTCGGCCGAGCCCAATCTGCCCGCCTACAACCTGCTCTGCCGCTACCTGGCGCTGCTCGACGATCCCGAGCAGCCGCGCGGGCCTGAGCTGGAGGTGGCGCTCTCCTTCCGCCTGAAGCTGGCGATGACGGCCGGCTTCGTCCCCGAGCTGGCCTCCTGCGCGCGCTGCGGCGAGGCCGAGCACCTGGCCGGCTTCTCCGGCGCCGCCGGGGGCGTCGTCTGCGCCGGCTGCGAAGCCGGCTCCTTCGGGCTCTCCGAGGACGCCCACCGCTTCATGGTCGAAGCGCTGGCGCTGCCGCTGGCCGAGGCCCCGCCGGCCGAGCCGTTGGCATTGCGCCAAGTGGAGCGGGCGGTGGGGGAGACGCTCGAGCACCATGCTCACGTGCAGCTTCGCGCCGCCGCTTAAGATCGAACGGTGCCCGCCACCGACACCTTCGCCGATCGCATCCAGGCCTGGGAGGACGCGTTCCTCTCCGAATACGCGACCCGCTCCTACCCCGCGAGGCGAGCCGTCGAGGAGCCGGACAGTCCGCTGCGGACGCCGTTTCAGCGCGACCGCGACCGCATCGTCCACTCCAAGTCCTTCCGCCGGCTCAAGCACAAGACCCAGGTCTTCGTCGCTCCCGAGGGCGACCACTACCGGACCCGGCTCACCCACACGCTCGAGGCCTGCGGGATCGCCCGCACGGTGGCCCGGGCGCTGGGGCTGAACGAGGACCTGACCGAGGCGATCGGGCTCGGCCACGACCTCGGCCACCCGCCCTTTGGCCACGCCGGCGAGGACGCGCTCGACGCCGCCCTGCGCGAGCGCTGCGGCAGCGGCTTCCGCCACAACGAGCACTCGCTGCGGGTGGTCGAGGTGCTGGAGCGCGAGGGCACCGGCCTCAACCTGACCGAGCAGGTCCGCGACGGCATCCTCAACCACAACGGCCCGACCAAGCCGGCGACGCTGGAGGGGCGGATCGTCAAGCTGGTCGACCGCGTCGCCTACATCAACCACGACATCGACGACGCCCTGCGGGCGGGGATCCTGCGGCAGGCCGACCTGCCGACGGCTGAGATCGAGCTGCTGGGGCCGACCGGCTCGCTGCGAATCGACACGCTCGTGCGCGACATCGTCGAGCGCTCCGAAGGCGCCGGCGACATCGTCCAGGGTGAGGAGATCGGCGGCGCGATGCTGCGGCTGCGCAAGTTCATGTTCGAGCGCGTCTACCTGGGAGCGGACGCCCAGCGTGAGCACGAGCGGGTCGATCGCACCATGCGCGGCCTCTTCGACCACTACCTCGAGCACCCCGACGAGCTGCCCGCCTGGGATCCGGGGGCGAGCGACAGCCAGCGCGTCACCGACTACATCGCCGGCATGACCGATCGCTTCTGCATCGCCAAGTTCACCGCCCTCACCGTGCCCGAGGAGGCGCGCTTCTAGTGGCGCTGATCTCCCCCGAGAGCCTCGACCGCGTCAAGCAGGCGGCGGACATCGTCGAGGTGATCTCCGCCCACACCGACCTGCGCCGGGCCGGGGCCCGCTGGACCGGCCTCTGCCCGTTTCACGACGAGCGCACGCCGTCGTTCTCGGTCGACGCCCAGGAGAAGCTCTACCACTGCTTCGGCTGCGGGGTCGGCGGCGACGTGATCAAGTTCGTCGAAGAGAAGGACGGGCTGGGGTTCGCCGAGGCGGTGGAGCTGCTGGCCGACCGCTACGGGGTCGAGATCGAGCGTGAGCAGGAGGACCCGCGGGCGGAGGCGCGGCGCCAGCAGCGCCGCCGCCTCGAGCAGCTGCTGGAGCGCGTCGCCGCCTACTACTCCAGCTACCTCTGGGAGTCGCCGGAGGCGGCCAAGGCGCGCGAGTACCTGGCCGAGCGCGGGCTGGGGGAGGAGGCGCTGCGCGGCTTCGGCGTCGGCTACGCACCAAGCGCCTGGGACAAGATCCTCGTCCGCGGCCAGCAGGCCGGCTTCAGCGTCCAGGAGCTGCACGGCGTCGGCCTCGTCCAGCGCGGCCGTGAAGGCAAGGAGTACGACCGCTTCCGCTCGCGGATCATGTTCCCGATCCGCGACCGCCGCGGCCGCACCCTCGGTTTCGGCGGCCGGGCGATGCGCTCCGACCAGGGCGCCAAGTACGTGAACACGGCCGAGACCGACTTCTTCCACAAGAGCCAGCTGCTCTACGGCGTCGACAAGGCGAAAGCGGCGATCGCCAAGGCCAACCGCGCGGTCGTGGTCGAGGGCTACACCGACGTGCTGGCGCTGCACCAGGCCGGGGTCGAGGAGACCGTGGCGGTGATGGGAACGGCGATCACCGGCGAGCAGGTGGCGACGCTGTCGGGGATGGTGGAGGAGGTGGTGCTGGCGCTCGACGCCGACTCCGCCGGCCAGGAGGCGATGCTGCGGGCGCAGCGCGTTGCCGCCGGACGCAAGATGAGGCTGCGGGTAGCGGCGATGCCGGCCGGCGAGGACCCGGCGGAAATGATCGCCGAGGCCGGCGGCGCCGAGCGCTTCCGCGCCCTCGTCGACGCCGCCGTCGAGCTCAACGCCTTCCAGGTCGGGCTGGTGCTCGACCGCACCGACGTCGCCTCGCCGGTCGCCCGCGACCAGGCGCTGACCGAGGTGGCGCCGATCCTGGGAGCGATGGGGGAGACGGCCAGCCGCGACGACCTGGTCCGCCAGGTGGCCGAGCGGCTCGACCTCGAGCCGGCGATGGTGATGGGCCGGATCGTCGCCGCGCGCCCGGCCAGCGGCGGGGCCGAGCAGGGGTCGTCAGCACCCAAGGGCAACACCC
>JBAQZI010000199.1:0-10496 GCA_049790835.1 Solirubrobacterales bacterium | reverse complement strand
GGGTGTTGCCCTTGGGTGCTGACGACCCCTGCTCGGCCCCGCCGCTGGCCGGGCGCTGCTGGCGATGTGCATCGCCTTGCCGGACGAGGGCAAGGACTATCTCGCCCGCCTCACCGACGCCCACCTCTCGCCGACCGGCCTGCGCGCCGCCGCCTGGCTGCGCGAGCATCCCGAGGACCCGGCCTCCAACCTCCCTGAGGACCCCGAGCTGACCGGCCTGGTCACCGAGCTGGTGATGCTGGCCCACGACGAGCCCGCCTCGCACGAGTCGATGGAGCTGAACTTCCTGCTGCTGGACCAGCGCCGCATCGAGCACGAGATCGCCGCCGCCGGCGAACGCGACGATTACGAGCGCCGCGCCTCGCTCAGCCGCGAACGCGCCGCCCTGGTCGAGCGCATCGCCCGCACCCAGCGGGTCGAGAGCTGAGGCGGGCCGACACCGGCGCTTATGCAGCGTTCTGTCTGCATTGCCTGAGATTATCCCGAGCATGGACAAGGAGTGGTTGGAGGAGCGCTTGGCTGCGGGAATGTCGCTGGGGGCGATTGGCGAGCGCGCGGGCAAGCACCCGTCGACGGTGGGCTACTGGGTGAAGAAGCACGGGCTGAGGGCGGCGGGCCATGCGCGTCATGCGCCGAAAGGAACGGTCGATCTGCATCAACTGCGCGAGTTGGCGGGAGGAGGAGCGTCGATTAGGAAGATCGCCGCGGAGCTGGGCATCGGTTACTCGACCGCGCGGTATTGGCTGAGCCGCTGCGGACTCGAGACTGATCAGGGCGTCCGACGCAGAGAAAGCTCCGAGGCGAGGAAGGCGGGACTCTCGCGGACCTATCTGAAATGCCCGAGGCACGGCCACACTTCATTCATGCGGCGGTCGGATGGAGGTTTTCGGTGTCAGCGGTGTAACTCGATGGCTGTCTCCGAGCGGCGCCGGAGGGTCAAGCGTCAACTCGTTAGCGAAGCCGGCGGAGCGTGCACGATCTGTGGCTTTTCAGGCCATCCTCGGGCTCTTGAGTTTCATCATCTCGACCCTGCGACCAAGAGATTCCAGCTCGGTCAACAGGGCCTCACTCGCGGCATTCGCATGATGCGAGCCGAGGCGGCAAAGTGCGTGCTGCTCTGCGCGAACTGTCATGCCCTCGTGGAGGCTGGCGTCAAGAAAGTGTCAAGCGTAGACCGCTAAAGTGACAGCCCTACTCAGAACGTCCTGGGTAGCTCAATCGGTCCGGGGTAGCTCAATTTGGTAGAAGCGCTCGACTGTTAATCGAGAGGTTGTGGGTTCGAGCCCCACCCCCGGAGCTTCTTAGCCTTGCCGCCCCGCCTCCGGGCCAGCCCCTCGACCAGTTCGGCGCCGCGCTCGGCGCCGTCGTTGGCACGCCCCCAAGCAGCGATCTTCTCCGCCTCGGCGGCGAAGCAGCCGTCGCCGAGGATGCGCCGCGCCGCCCAGCGCAGGGGGGAGGGACGGCAGAGGCGCCAGGGCAGCGAGAGGCCGGCTCCGGCCCAGGCGACCCGCATCGCGGTCTCGCTCATGTCGCCGATGATCGGGCAGATCAGGAGCGGGGTGCCGGCGCCGAGGGCGCGGGCGACGGTGCCGTGGCCGCCATGTGAGATCACCAGCGCGGCGGCTGGCATCAGCTGGCTGTAGCTGAGCCAGTCGACGAGGACGGCGTTGGCCGGGACCTCGATCGGGCGCTGGGGGACGACGCGGTTGGTCGTCGCCACCACACGCACGGGCTCGTCGGCGAGCGCCGCCAGCGCCGTGCGGACCAGGTGGTTCTCGGAGTCGTGCGCGGTGCTGGGGGCGACCAGGACCAGCGGCAGGCCGCCCGGCGGCAGCTCGATCTCCGGGTGTGGCACCTCGAAGGTCATCGGCCCGGTCACCTCGACCCCCGGCGGCCACTGGCGCGGGTACTCGAGCTGGGGATAGGTGGCGACCAGCGCCAGGTCGGGGCTGATGCCGCCGTGGAAGTGCTCGACCGGCGGCAGGCCGAGCCGCTTGCGCTGCAGGTTGAGGTCGCGGCGGCCGTGCTCGAGACCGACGTCGAGGGCCCGCTGCCCGGCTCGCCAGATCGCCCGGCCGAGCGGCGTGCGCGGCGGCCGCAGCCCGATCGCGAAGAACGGCAGCCCGGGCTCCACGACGGGGTAGATGTGGGGAATCAGGGTCGCCAGCGGTATCCCGGCGCGCTCGGCGGCCAAGGCCGGCGCCAGGGTGAGGATGTCGCTGACGGCGACCTGCGGGCGCATCTCCTCCAGCAACGGCAACAGCGCTCGCGCCGCCTCGGCGGCGTGCTGGCCGTCGGCGGAGTCGGGCTCCGGCGGCGGGAACATCTTGTATTCCTCCGCGGCGGCGAAGCTCAAGCCCGCGCCCTCGACCGCCGCCCGGCGCTCCTCCCAGGTCTCGACCACGACCTCATGCCCGCGCCCGGCAAGCGCCCGCCCCAGCGAGATCGCTGGAAAAACGTGTCCAGGGTCGCCAAACGCGGCGACCAGCACTCGCAGGGGTTCGCCGGCGTGCTTCACCGGCGCGCCGCTAGGGAGTATCGAGTCCCTCACCGGGACGAGTAAAGACGATCTCCGGCACGTGGCAGTTACGCGAGGTATGGAGCAGGAAGCGCACCGCCTCGCCGAGGTCTGACGGCTGGATCATCGCCTCCGCCGGCACCTGGCCCTTGGCGAACTCGGTCATCGCCGTGTCGACGAAGCCTGGCGCCAGCGCCGTGCACTGGATGCCGGCACCGCCGGCCTCGCGGTGGGTGGACTGGGTGAAGTTGATTACGGCGGCCTTGGTCGCGGCGTAGATCGAGAGCCAGGCCTGGCCGCCTTTGCCGGCGATCGAGGCGGTGTTGACGATCAGCGCCTTGCCGTGCTCGGCGCCGGCCGCGCGCAGCAGCGGCAGCCCCTCGCGAGTACCGAGGATCAGCGCCCGCAGGTTGACCGCCAGCTGCATGTCCAGGTGCTTGGTCTGGATCTCCTCCATCGGTGCCCCGATCCCGACCCCGGCGTTGTTGACCAGGGCGTCGAGGCGCCCGTACTTGGCGCGGTGGGCGGCGAAGACGGCGAGGACGTCGTCCTCATCGGTCATGTTGGCGGCGACGCTCTGGACCTCGAAGCCGTCGGCGCCGAGCCCCGTCGCCGCCTCCTCGAGCTTCTCGGCACGGCGGGCGGAGACGGTCAGCGCATATCCCTCTTCGCCGAGGGTTCGCGCGATCGTCAGGCCAATGCCGCTCGAGGCTCCGGTCACCAGTGCTGCTCGTTCCGCCATCCAAGTCTCCTCCTGTTTCGACGCTGTCGCGGACCCTATCTGCCGTACCGCCGGGGCGCTGGGGCGTGCCGGTCTTCGCTCCCGTCTGAATAACATGGCGCTGATGCGCGCCGCCCTCCGCCTTGCCCTGGTCCTCTCCTGCCTGCTCGTTGCCGCCGCACTGGTTGCGGGTTGCGGCAGCGACTCCAGCTCGACCGACTCGACCTCGGCATCGGCCGGCGATGCCGAGAGCCGCCCCGCGCCGCCGAAAAGCGACTTTCCCAGCCCCGAAGGCAGGACCCTGCGCGAGCTGCTGAAAGCGGCTGACAGCCGGGCGGAACTGGTGGTTTCACCGGCAGCGATGGTCTTTTACAAGGGTGAGAACCGCTATCCGTTCGGGGTCTTCGAGCTCGACCGCGCCCAGGTGCCGGATGCCGAACTCGCTCTCTACATCGCCAAGACGCCGGCACCCAAGGCAGGCGCCAAATCGAAGTCAGGCAACAAAGGGCCCGCCGCGAAAGCACAGGAACAGGCGCTGGACCAACCCGCCGTTGGACCGTTCCCCGCCTCGATCGAAAGCCTGGTCACCCAACCCGCCTTCCGTGCTCTGACGACCAGTGACGATCCCGATGCCGCCAGTGTCGTCTATTCGACCAAGCTCGACTTTCCCAGCAACGGCGAGTGGCGGATCGCGGCTCTGGTCAAGGAGGATGGCGAGCTCAAAGGCACGCTGCTGAGCGGCAGCGCCGTGGTCGGTGAGTTCAGCGGCGTACCCCGGCCCGGCGACAAGGCGCCGGAGATCCACACGCCCACCACCGAGGACGTGGGCGGGGATCTCGCCCAGCTCACCACCCGGATCCCTCCCGACACCCAGAACAAGGTCGACTACGCCGACGCGCTCGGCAAGGAGCCGATCGTGCTCTTGTTCGCGACCCCCCAGTTCTGCCAGAGTCGGGTCTGCGGCCCCGTCGTCGACGTGGCCGAGCAGGTCAAGGAGGAATACGGAGACAAGGCGGCCTTCATTCACATGGAGATCTTCAGGGACAACGATCCAGGCAAGGACACGCGACCGCAGGTGCAGGCCTTCAACCTGCCCACTGAGCCGTGGCTGTTTACGATCGATCGCCAAGGCGACGTCAGCTCGGCGATTGAGGGGGCTTTCGGCCCTGAACTGCTGATCAGCGCCATCAAGAAGGCGATCGCCGAATGAGCTCCAAGAAAGAGAAAGCCAAGGAGAAGGAGCCGACCAAGGAGGAGCTGGCCAGCAAAGAAGAGCTGCGCCGCTCCTTCGCCGAGGAGGCGCGCCGCCGCTGCGACGTGATCGCCGCCGGCCTCGCCACCGAGACCACCGACTTCGAGACGATGCGCGCCGAAGCCCACGCCCTGCGGGGCACCGCCGCCGTGGTCGGCCTGCGCCGCCTCGCCGAGCTCGCCGGCCTGATGGAGTCCGACCTCGCCGAAGCGAAGACGACCGGCGTCATCCGCGGCGGCCGCGCCCACCAGATCGCCGACGCCGCCAAGGCGCTCGCCGAGGGAGCCAACGCCGCCGCCGAGGGTCAGGAAGAGCCGCCGGACGTCGGCCGCTCCCTCGCTCAGCTCTTCAGCGCCTAGGGCGCCGATCCCGCGCTAGGCTCGCCCCTCCGGGGCGGTAGCTCAGTTGGTTAGAGCAGCGGACTCATAATCCGTCGGTCGAAGGTTCGAGTCCTTCCCGCCCCACTAAGAAAAGCAAGTGGCAGAGCCAAATAGCTTTGAGCTAATTGGCACGAAGTGGGGAAATTAGTCCCGAATTGGTCCCGAAACGCGCTAGAATTCGGCACCGATGCGACAGCCAGCACCCCGCCCGATCTCCGGTCACGTCTTCAAGCGCAAAGGGAAGCGTGGTGTCGTCTGGTACGCCAAGTTCCGGCTGCCCGATGGCAGGCAGCAGAAGAAGCGACTCGGGCTGGCTTGGACCGAGAAGACGGCGCCGCCCGATGGCTACTTCACGAAAGGCAAGGCCCAGGCGTACCTGGACGAGTTGCTGCGCCAAGCGAGGGACGGTTCCCTGCCCGGGCTGGTGCAGACCGGCAAGACCTTCGCCGACGCCGCCGACGAGTGGCTTGCCTACAGCGAGAACGTCCGCGACTGCAAGCCATCCACGCTGCGCGACTACCGCAACATGGCCCGCGTGCTCGTCCGCGAGTTCGGCAGTCGCAAGATCGAGTCGATCACGACCCAGGACATCGATCTCTGGATCAGCGGCTACGGCGGCTCCAACCGGACGCGGCAGAAGTACCTCGTCTGCCTCGGCTCGATCTTCAAGCGGGCGATGAAGGTTTACGGCCTGCCCCGCAACCCGGCCGATCTTGTTGAGCGCCCGCGAGTGCGCCGCGCGGCCAAGATCGACGTGCTGCGCCCTGAGGAGGTCCTGGCACTTGTCAGGGCCGCGGAGTCCGACCAAGACGCGGCGATCTTTCACACGGCCGCGTTTGCCGGATTGCGAATGGGGGAGCTGCTCGCGCTTCGCTGGCGCGACGTTGATTTCACCCGCCGCACGATCCACGTCCGCGAGAACTGGACTCAAGGCGAGACCACGACTCCAAAGGGCGGGACGGAGCGAGCCGTGCCAATGGCCGAGGAGGTTGCCGAGCGCCTGGCCCGGCTTGGCCAGCGCCAGCACTTCATCACCGACGACGATCTCGTCTTCTGCACGTCGCGCGGTCAGCACGTCGGCTACAAGTCCTTGAAGGAGCGCTATCGAGCCGCGCTGAGGGCGGCGAACCTGCGCGAGGACTTCCGCTTCCACAACCTCCGCCATACCTTCGGCAGCACCGTGATCCGCCACGCCGACTCGCGGGAGGTCATGGAGTGGATGGGTCACGCGGACCTGACGACGACCAGGCGCTATCTCGCCTTCGTCGACCGCGAGGACGCCGCGAAGCGAGTCTCGGAGGCGTTCAGGTTGGAGGAACCGCAAGGATCGCCGGCATCCGCTTCTGCTGCTTGACGCCGAGTTATCGGCGGCGTCGCGGCCCATAGGTGTTCTCGGCGATCCAGCTCCCGAGATCGGAGCGGGTGAACCTCAGCCCGCGCTCGCCGATCCGAACATGCGGCAGACCCCGCGACCGGACCAGCTCGTAAACCGTGCTGCGAGGAACGTGCAGGAGTCGCGCCGCTTCGTCGGCGGTCATCAAGGACTCGGTGGTGATCGGAGTGTCGGGCATCTGTCTCCGCTCCTGTTGTCCACTGAGAGCGTCCATTGCATCGGGTACGTCCGAAAAGCCCCGCGAACGCCCCGACAAATTCGGGGCTATGAATCGCTGAGGACCGCCCAGTGGCGGCCCTCAGCGCAAGCTCCTATGTGCCGGTTGACCTAGATCGGTCGAAAGCCGGGGATCATCCGCGGATCGGTGTCCGCGCCCAAATTCAAGACGAGGTAGTCCGACGCGCTTGGGCGTCGTCTCTCGTCGGCTCCGTGCGGAGCCTCAGGCTTAGGAGCGACGAGACCCGCAATTCGACCTCGAACGGCGTCCATCGCAGCAGTGCGATCAAGCACAGCACGAGGATTTCGCCGCCGGAGAGGACGAAGGGGATCGAGCCGACCGCAAGCCATTCGCTTGCGTGGCCAATCATCGTCTCTTATGCCTTTCTGAGTATCCATTTGAAAGTCAGCAAATTTCTCCTAACTACCACCCTCATTGGTGGCTCTACAAAGACTAAGCCGGTCGGCGGCGCAACTCTTCTCCCGGGCCCCCGAACTCTGCGAACGGTCGTCATGCTGGATCTCGCCTGGCTGGCCTGGGACTCCACGGGTCGCGGGCGGGACAAGGAACACACATCCAGAACCAGCAATCAGCAGCCAACTAACAAAATCTGAAGGAGCCACAGCAGGAAGGCAAGAAGCAAGAGCTGAAAACAAGGCATTCAAGGCAGCGAAGCAGCCCTGAATGCCACCCAGCGAAGCAGCTCTAACAGCCAACAGCACCACCCCTCACGCCCTATCACTTTGTTAAGAGACCGGGGCAAACGGCGCTCTCGATGGACAGCAGGGGTGGAATGCTGTCAATCGGAAAGCTAGGCAAAGGCCAGGAGCGCTACTACCTCGACAAGGTCGCCGAAGGCGCTGAGGACTACTACTCCGGTGAGGGGGAGGTCGCCGGGGAATGGCTCGGCGATGCCGCCGAGGACCTGGGCCTCTCCGGTGAGGTCGAGGCGGCCCAGCTCGAAGCGATGCTGACCGGCCGCAACCCGGTAGACGGCGAGCCACTGGTCGGTATGCGCGGCGTCCCTTCCAACGGCTCGGTCCCCGGCCTCGATCTCACGTTCTCGGCTCCCAAGTCCGTCTCCCTGCTGTGGGGCCTCGGCGGGCCCGTTGCCGCGCTCGAAGTCAAAGCCGCCCACCGCGAAGCAGTAGAGGCCGCCCTCTCCTACATGCAGCGCGCGGCGTGCTGGACCCGGCGCGGGGCCGGAGGCTCGGAGTTCGTCCAGGGCAACGGCTACCTGGCCGCTGGCTACGTCCATCGCTCATCTCGCAACGGCGATCCCCAGATCCACACCCACGTCCTGATCGCTAACGCCACCAAAGGGCCGGACGGGCGCTGGACGCGCCTCTACCACCCGGCGATCTACGACCACGCCAAGACCGCCAGCTACATCTACGAGGCCCACCTTCGCCATGAGCTGAGCCGTCGCCTCGGGGTCGAGTGGCAGCCAACCCGCAAGGGCATAGCAGAGATCGTGGGCTTCGCCGACGAGCACCTGCGGGCCTTCTCCACCCGCCGCGCGGAAATACTCGAGGCGGCCGGGCCGGATGCCTCTGCGCGCTCGATGCAGGTCGCCACGCTCGCCACTCGCAAGCCGAAGGAGCGCGATGTCGGCCACGCCGAGCTGCTGGCACGCTGGCGATCGAGGGCTGAGGAGATCGGCTTGGACGGCGAAGCGATCGCGCACACCTTCGACTCTGAGGCGGCGCTGAGGATTGGCACCGCCGATGCCCAGACTGTCTCGGAGACCCAGCTCGGCCGTGCGGTCACGGCGGCCGCATCCCACTTCGACCGCCGCGAGGCGATCCAGGCCGTCGCCGACTCGCTTCCGCAGGGGGCGCCGGGAGCCGAGGTCGAGCGCCTGGCCGACGCCTTCCTCGCGTCCGATTCGGTGATCCAGATCGCCGAGAGCGCGAAAGGCCCCCGCTACACGACGCGGCGAATCTGGGAGTTGGAGCGCGAGGCGCTGGCCGCAGCGGAGCGAATGCGAGCGCAGGGACCGGACCCGGCAGGCGAGCTGATCGCGGCGCGTGTGATTCACGCTCGCCCGACCTTGAAGGCCGATCAGCGCGAGATGATCCGCCGCCTCTTGGTTAACCCCGAGGGGGTCGCCGTCGTGATCGGCGAGGCTGGCACCGGCAAGACCTTCGCAATCGTCGCCGCAGCCGATGGCTGGGCGCAGGCCTGGATCGAGCTGCGCGCCGCAGCGCCGACCTGGCGGGCGGCGAACGTCATGCGAGCCGAGGGCTTGCCAGCGTCGAGCATCGCCAGCTTGCTCTTGGCGCTCGACCGAGCCGAGCACGAAGGCGGCGAGGGCTTGCCGCATGGATCGGTGCTCTTGGTGGACGAGGCCGGGATGGTGGACTCGGCGGCGCTAGCGCGGCTCGTCTCCCATGCCGAGCGAGCGCAGGCCAAGCTCGTCCTCGTCGGCGATCCTGAGCAGCTCGGCGAGATCGAGGCGGGCGGCCTGTTCCGGGCGCTTGCCGAGCGCGGGGAGCGGATCCACCTAGACGAGGTGATCCGCCATCGCCACGACCTCGACCGCGAGGCCGCGAAGCGCATACGCGAGGGCGCGGGCCGCGAGGCGCTGAGCCTCTATAAGTCGGGGGAGAGGGTCACGGTCGCCCCCGACGCGGAGGCCCGCCGCGAGGCGATGGTGCGCGACTGGCATGAGTCATTCGAGCGCGGCGAGGACGCCGTGATGGTCGCCAAGCAAAACGCTGAGGTCAAGAGGCTGAACGAGCTAGCACGCGAGGTCCGCCGAGAGACAGGGCAGCTTGGAGCGCAGGAGGTCGAGATCGGCGAAGCCGGCTTCGCCGCCGGCGATCAGGTCATAACCCGCGTCAACGACCCTCGCGCCGAAATCTTCAACCGCGAGCGCTGGCAGGTGGTCGAGGTCGCCGCGGCCGAGCGCCGTGTCGTTCTCGACGGAATCGACCAGGCGAAGCGGGTCCAGATCGGCGACGAGTATCTAGCGCGGACCAACCCGCACTCAGACGCCCCAGCGCTCGAACACGCATACGCCGTGACGACCTACTCGGCGCAGGGCACGACCGTAGGCCGGGCGTTCGTCGCGGCCGACCCGTCGATGGACAAGCAGGAGCTATACGTCGCCGCCTCGCGCAGCCGCGAGGAGACTTTCATCTACGCCACGCCGGAGATTCAAGTCCACCGTAAGGAGATCGCGCCGGAGTCGGCCTATCTGCGAGAGGGCATTCCCCACATCGGCGAAGCGGCCGAGCGCGACCGCTCCCAACTCGCCGCCCACGACGAGGCGCTGCGCTCGCAGTTCTCGGGCTTGCCGACCGAGGAGCTGGTCGCCCGACGCGCCGGTCTGTGGGCCGCCGCAGACCGCGAGGCCAGTTTGGACAGGCAGCGGCGCAGCTTGCAGGAGCGGATCGACCAGGCCCGTGAACGGCTCGACCGCTTCGAGTCCGAGGGCGAAGCCGCGCAGGCTCTACCGCGCCGCCAGCGCCGCGACGAGCTGGCCCGCATTGACGCCTGGGAGGCGAGATCGCGGAAGGCGACAAAGCGGCTCGAAGCCGAGGCCCGCGAGCTGTCCGACCCCGGACAGGCCGCGCGCCGGGAGCTGGCGGTCGCCGATCAAGTCCTCGCACAGCGGCGACAGTTGGCGATTATCGCCGCCCGGATCTCCCCGCCTGCTTACGTCAAGAACGAGTTGGGGGAGAGGCCGAGCGATCCGACGAAGCGGAAAGCATGGGATCGTGGCGTCGCCGGGATCGAGCGCTACCGCCAGGAGCATGGGATCAAAGACCCGAGCAATGCGCTTGGCCGAGAGGCGAAACGAGGGGCTGAGCGAGCGCGACAAGAGGCGGTACGGCGGCGGCTCCATGAGGCGCAGCGAATCCTCGGCCTCGGCCAACACGCGGCAAGAACGCGTCAGCTCAGCCGTGGATTGGGGATCGGTCGATGAGTGGCAGCGCCCCGGCCTACCGGGATTGAAGCACCGCGAGGGCGGCAGTCAACCCCCTCCGGGGGTCGGGCGCACGCGCCC
>JBAQZI010000198.1:0-3347 GCA_049790835.1 Solirubrobacterales bacterium | reverse complement strand
GGCGTCGCCGCCGGCGTCGACGCCACTGGGCAGCAGCCCCATCTCGTGTTTCACCTGGAGCTTCACCTCGTCGACGATCGCCTTCGCCTGGCGCTCGTTGCGGGCCGTGCAGATGACCAGGAAATCGGTGTAGGAGACCAGGGAGCGCATGTCGAGCGCGACGATCTCCTCGGCCTTTTTCGAGTCGGCGAGATCGGCCAGGCGCCGGGCCAGGGACTCGGACCTCGGCGCGCTCACGAGTAGAGCCCCTTTTCCTCGATGAACCGCGCGACCGGCTCCGGCACCAGGTAGCGCAGGGGCCTGCCCGCGGCGGCCCGCTCGCGCACCGCCGAGGAGGAGACGCCGAACTGCGGCATCTCCAGCATCGTCGCCCGGCCGTCGGCACCGAGGCTGCGGATCACGGTCGCGACCTCCGCCTCGGAGACCCCGGCCCGCCGCGCCACCGCCAGCTTGGCCAGGCCGACGACGTACTCGGGGTTGCGCCAACTCTCCAGGCCCAGGGCAGCGTCCGCACCCATTACGAACACCAGCTCCGTGTCGCCTCTTTCCTCCGCAAGCAGCTCCAAGGTTTCAAACGTGTAGGACGGCCCTTCGCGGTCGACCTCGAGCGAGGACACCGAGAAGCGGGAATCGTCGGCGGCGGCGAGCCGGGTCATCGCCATCCGCAGCTCGCGGCCGGGGTCGTCGGCTATCCGCTTGTGCGGGGCGTCGCCGGTCGGGACCAGGATCACCTCGCTGAGGCCGAGCTGCCAGAGCGCCTCCTGGGCCAGCGCCAGGTGACCGAGGTGAGGGGGGTTGAAGGCCGACCCCAGCACGCCGATGCCCGCGCCCGTCGCGCTACTCACGCACTTGGCCGTTGCCGCGCGCGACGTACTTGAAGGTGGTCAGCTCGCGCATCCCGATCGGCCCGCGGGCGTGCAGCTTCTGGGTCGAGTTGCCGATCTCGGCGCCCATCCCGTACTCGAAGCCATCGGTGAAGCGGGTCGAGGCGTTGATATAGACGGCGGCCGCGTCGACGCCAGCGGCGAACTCGTCTGCGGCCGCGTCGGAGGTGGTGACGATCGCCTCCGAGTGGCCGGTGCCATGGGCGTTGACGTGCTCGACCGCGTCCTCGACCGAGTCGACCACGGCGACGGCGATCTTCAGCCCCAGGTACTCGCTGTCCCAGTCGACCTCGGTCGCCGCTCCGACCTCGGCGTCGCCGACCAGCGCGCGGACGCGCTCGTCGCCGACCAGCTCGACGCCGGCCTCGCGCAGATCGGCGAGGACGGCCGGCGCGAAGCGCGCGGCGATCGCGGCGTCGATCAGCAGCGTCTCCGCCGAGTTGCAGACGCCGGGACGCTGCACCTTGGCGTTGACGGCGATCCGTCGCGCCATCTCCAGGTCGGCGTCGCCGTGCACGTACACGTGGCAGTTGCCGGCCGCCGCGTACATCACCGGCACCGTGGCGACCTCCTTGATCGCCGCCTTCAGCCCTTCGCCGCCGCGCGGGATCAGCAGGTCGACGCTGTTCTCCTGGGTCGCCAGCTCGGCCAGGTCGTCGTGACCGCCGCCGGCCAGCAGCAGGACCGCGTCTTCGGGCAGCTCGGCCTCAGCCAGAGCCTCGCGGACCGCCGCGGCAAGCGCCCCGTTGGAGCGTTCGGCGTAGTGGGACCCGCGCAGCACGATCGCGTTGCCGCTCTTGATCGTCAGCGCCGCGCAGTCGATCGTCACGTTCGGCCGCGCCTCGTAGACGACGGCGATGACTCCGAGTGGCACCCGGAGCTTGCGCAGGTCGAGGCCGCTGGCCAGAGTCTTGCGCTCGAGCTCCTCGCCGACCGGGTCGTCGAGCTCGGCGACGACCCGCACGCCCGTCGCCATCGCAGCCACCCGCTCGGCGCTCAGCGCCAGCCGGTCCCGCAGCGCCTCGCTCAACCCCACCGCTCGCTCGTCGGCCAGATCCGCCGCATTCGCCTCGAGGATCTCCGCCGTGCGCTCCTCCAGCAGCCGCGCGGTCGCCAGCAGCGCCGCGTCCTTGGCCTCGGTCGATGCACTCGCCAACGTCCGCGCCGCCTTCTTGGCGGCTGCGCAGTTCGCGGCGACGGTGGTCGTGGTCACGGCCATCGGCACAAGGGTAGCTAGACCCTCTGGCTGGGACTCAGACCAGGACGAAACGGTCGCGATGGATGACCTCGTCGGCCGCGTGCGGGAGCACGTCGCGCACATCGGCGCTCTTCATCCCGAAGACCTGAGACAGCTCACGGGCGGAGTAGTCGGCGATGCCCTTGCCGATCGGGATGCCGCTGGCGCTGACATCGACCGCGTCGCCGGCGTCGAAGTCCCCTTCGACCGCGACGATTCCCACCGGCAGCAGGCTGGAGCCCCGCTCACGGAGGACGCGGGCGGCACCGTCGTCGACGACGATCTGACCACGCGCCGGCTTCGCGTACTTGAGCCAGAGCTTGAAGCTCGAGGCCTTGCCGGTCTGGGCGGCGAAGCGGGTGCCGACCTCGCCACCGCCCGCCGCGGTCTCCAGCGTGCCCGGGCTGGTGCCGTTGCAGATCACCGCCGGGATCCCGGCCTCGCTCGCCATCTCCGCCGCGGCGACCTTGCTGCGCATGCCGCCGGAACCGAAGGCCGAGGTGCGGTCGCCGATCTCCAGCGCCGCCAACTCGGAGAAATCGGTCACCTCGGAGATCAGCTCTGCCTCCGGGTCGAACGCCGGGTCGGCGCTGAGCAGGCCATCGATGTTGGTCAGCAGCACCAGCAGCCGCGCATCCAGCAGCAGCGCCACCTGGGCGGCGAGAAAGTCGTTGTCGCCGAAGCTGATCTCGTCGGTCGCCGTGGTGTCGTTCTCGTTGATCACCGGCACCACCCCCCACTCGACCAGCCGCTTCAGCGTCCGGCGCGCGTTCAGGTAGTTGGTGCGGGCGGCGATGTCGCCGGCGGTCAGCAGCACCTGCGCCGCCCGGGTCCCGTGGCTCGCCAGGCGGCTCTCGTAGGCACGGAAGAGATCGCCCTGACCGACCGCCGAGGCGCCCTGCAGCTCGTCCATCGCCCGCGGGCGCACCGGCAGCTCCATCAGCCGCATCCCGCGCGCGATCGCGCCCGAGGTGACCATCACAACCCGCTCCCCACCCCGCTCGAGAGCGCTGGCCTGGGCGCAGACGGAGTCGAGCACGTCCGCGCGCAACTCGCCGTCGTCGGCGGCGACGATCGAGGAACCGAGCTTGACGACCAGGGTCATGGGTTGCTCCTATGTCAAGCCGCCACCGCGAATTGCGGGGTCAGCTTGCCTCTCTGAGTGTCGACGGTGGTCATGGATATCTCTCTTTCAGGATTGACCAAAAGCTTCCAAACCCGGCGTG
>JBAQZI010000197.1:0-22567 GCA_049790835.1 Solirubrobacterales bacterium | reverse complement strand
CCGGGGCGCGGCGGTCGCCCGCCCCCCCGTCCGTCAGCGCAGCGCGGCCGCGGCCGTCTGACGGAAGTCGGCGAGCATCGCCCCCATCGTCTCGACGTTGCAGGCCACCATTTCCGGCCACTGCTTCTCGGGGTGGTCCTGAAGGGTCTTCAAGCCGTTGCCGCTGATCACGGCGACCACGGTCTCATCGGCGCCGATCCTGCCCTCGGCGACGAGTCGCGCCGTGGAGGCGATCGTGGTGCCGCCGGCGGGCTCGGTCAGCAGCCCCTCGGTCGCCCCGAGCAGGTCGATCGCGGCGAAGATCTCGGCGTCGCTCGCGGTCGCCGCGGAGCCGTTACGGGTGCGGACCGCGTCGACCACGAGAGCGCCGTCGCCCGGGGCGCCGATCGCCAGCGAGTGCGCCGCCGTGTCCGGCGCCTGCGGCTCGATCTCGCCGCCCTCGAGGATCGCGGTCGCGATCGGCCCACAGCCGCCGGCCTGGGCGATGTTGATCTTGGTCGCCGTGGTGTCCGCCAGCCCGACCGTCGTCATCTCGTTCAGCCCCTTGTGGACCCGCGAGGAAAGGGTTCCTCCCGCGGCCGGGATCACGAAGTGGTCCGGCGCCGTCCAGCCGAGCTGCTCGACGACCTCGAAGGCCATCGTCTTCGCCCCCTCGGCGTAGAACGGGCGCAGGGTGATGTTGGCGAACTCGATCCCGCTCGCCAGCGAGAGCTCGCGGCAGGCGCGGTTGGCCTGGTCGTAGTTGCCGTCGAGCTGGCAGACCTGGGCGCCGAGCGCCCGACAGGCCTTGGCCTTGGCCTTCTCCATGTTGCCGGGGTAGAAGATGTAGGCGGTGGCCCCGGCCTTGGCCGCCAGCGCCGCCACGGCGGTGCCGACGTTGCCGGTGGAGACGCAGCCGACCTCGTCCTTGCCCAGCTCCAGCAGGCGGGCGATCGCCATGCTGACCACCCGGTCCTTGTAAGAGAGGGTCGGCCGGTTGGTCGAGTCGTCCTTCAGGTAGAGGTTCTTGAGGCCGATCTCGGCGCCGAGCCGGTCGGCGCGGATCAGCGGCGTCTGGCCGGAGAACTGACCGACCTTCGCCTGCGCGTTGCGCGAGGTGATCGGCAGCAGCTCCTCGAAGCGCCAGATGTTGTTGGGACGATCGGCGAGACTGCGCTCAGCGATCAGCGACGCGGCCCGCTCATAGTCGTAGTCGATGTCGAGCCCCTCGCCGCAGGCCGGGCACTTGAAGGCGGTATCGAGCAGAGGCGTGCGATAGCCGCAATCGCGGCAAGCGAGTTCGGTCGCGCAAGAACTGGTTACGGGACCGCCGGGCCCTCCCAGATGCGCGTCGCTCATGACTCCTCCTTTGCCGCCGTCCAGCGGGCCCAACCCGCAAACAGCGCTCGTCCTTTATTCGCACGGGTATAACACACCGGGAGCCAGCGCTCAACGCCTTCTGCGTAAATATCCGGATATCGCCGTGCCATCCCGAGCTGCAAAGTAGCGAAACTCGCAGTTGCACCGGTGTGGAGAAACTTTCTGTCTGTAGAGTTCCTGTCGTCAGCACCAAAGAATCGCTAGTTGATGATGCCTCAGGAGCGCTTTGCCGCAAATCTTCGCCAGGCCCGCACCAAAGCCGGCATCTCCCAGGAAGAGCTGGGCAATCGTTGCGAGCTGCACCGGACCGAGATCTCGCTGCTCGAGCGCGCCGGCCGCGAGCCGCGGCTGGGAACCATCGTCAAGCTCGCCGGCGCCCTCGAGACGACGGCGGGCGAGCTTGCCGCCGGCATCGCCTGGCAGCCGTCGAAGCACCACTTCGACGTCAAGCCGGCGCCCCGTACCAGCAGCTGAGCCGGGCGATATAGCTGAATAGCGATGAAGGGAGGCGGGGCCGCGCCGGCCGCGCCGACGTCACCAGGATCCGTATCCGGTCCTGGCTCACGACTGGTCCTCCTTTGCCACCCCAAGGCGGTTTCCCAGATCGCTGAGAGCCCCGCCCCCTTCACCGGTTTGATCGCCCGGCAGGGCAATTCATAACACACCGCCATGTAACAATCAAGCTAGTTTGCTTAATCGATGGACTTTCGTCCGAGATTCTTATCCGGTAGCCGCCGACGGCTCCGCCGCCACCGGAATCGACGCCGCCTCGGGCCAGCGCAGGGGCAGCTCGGCGTCCTCGACGCAGCCGGATCCGAGCAGCAGCTCCTCCGCCGTGTGGGGCGCGAACGGGGCCAGGGCCTGCGCCAGCAGCACCAGGGCCGCGATCTGCGCCTCGGCATCCGCCCGGTCGAGCTGGCCGCGGCGCTTGACCACGCGCTTCTCGAAGTCCTGGATTCGCTCGAAGAGGCGGGTGATGTTGCGGACCGCCTTGTGCATCTGCAGCTGCTCGGTGTCCTCGGTGATCCGCGCCAGGCCGTTCTCGCACCATTTGCGCAGGCGATCGCGCATGAACTCGGTCTCGGCCGCGGCCTCCTCGTCATGCGGGGTGCCCTCCAGCGCCGCGAAACGGTCGTGCGAGTAGGTCCAGAGGTTGCGCAGGAAGCGGTTGGCGAAGCGCAGGGCGCCGTCGCTCCAGTTGAGCGTCTTGGCCGGTCCGGCCGCGTAGAGGATCGCCAGCCGCACGGTGTCGGCCCCGTACCGCTCGACCAGCTCGTCGGGGTTGACGACGTTGCCGAGGTGCTTGCTCATCTTGCGGCCGTCGGCGATCACCATCTCGTGGAAGAGGCAGCCGGCGAAGGGCTCGCCGTCCTCGAGGAAAGCGAAGGGGCCGATGTCGCGCAGGGCCTTGGTGACGATGCGCTGGTCGAAGACGAAGCCGCCGCTGTCGCCGCCGGCGACGAGCCGCTCCGCCGGCAGCCACTCCTTCAGATCGGGGTGCTCGAACATCAACTCGGCCCGGTCCTCGGGCGGGACCGCCGCCGGCACCCAGAGCCAGAGGGCGTCGAAATGGCAGTCGAGGGTATCGGTCTCGCGCTTGGCGGGCGCGTCGCATTTGGGACATGCCACGTCGACGAAGTCGGGGCGCTCGGCCAGCGGGTTGCCCTCGCCGGTCGGCGCGATGTCGCGCGGCAGCACCACCGGCAGCTCCGCCTCGGGTACGGGGACCGCCCCGCATCGGTCACAGTGGATGACCGGGATCGGGGTGCCCCAGGAACGCTGGCGCGAGATCGAGAAGTCATTGGCGCGGTAGCGCTTGGTCTCACGAGCGCCGGCGACCGCGGCCGGCGCGGGAGCATCGCCACCATCGCCCGACCCTCCCCCATCCTCGTCTGGCAGCGCGGGGACCGGGACGCGCTCGATCCGGCCGGCGATGTCGCGATCGGCATCGTCGACGGCGGGGATGCCGAACGCCGCGGTCGGGCCGAAGCGGGCGTCGACCAGGGGTGAGATCAGGACCGGTAGCCGCTCCCCGGCCGGGCCCACCACCGCGGCACCGGTGTCGAAGACGGGAACGGAGCGGGCGTCACGGGCGCTGCGATCCCAGCCACCCGAGCGCATCTGGTCGAGCTCGCTCTGGACGCCGGAGTCGGTGACCCAGGCATCGATCTCGGGATGGCGCGGGGAGAGCAGCACGAAGCTGGCCAGCCCGACGGCACTCCGATGCGGGGTGAAGACGGTCAGCTGGCCGCCGTCGCCCTCGAGGTCGAGCTCGACCCCGTCGCTGCGGCCGAGGATGTAACGCTGGGTGGAGAGCGCCAGGTCGTCCCAGCTCCGCAGCTCCTCGGTGTTGCGGTCGTTCTCCTCGAGGTAAGGGGTGATCCGCAGGAACCAGGTCGGGCGGCGGATCAGCCGGACCTCGTTGTGACAGCGCCAACAGCGACCGTCCTCGACCTGGATCGAGGCGAGGGTCGTCTGACAGGTGTCGCACCAGTCGACGGTGGCGTCCTCGCGGGAGATCAGGCCCGCCTCGAGCAGGGTCAGGAAGAGCCACTGCGACCAGCGGTACTGGCTCTCGTCGGAGCTGTAGAAGACGCGGTCGTAGTCGAAGGAGAAGCCGAGCCGCTTCATCTGGCCGAGCATGCGCTCGCCGCACTCGGCCACCCACTGCGCCGGCGGCTCCTGGCGCTCGATCGCCGCCAACTCGGCCGGCAGCCCGAAGGCGTCGAAGCCGAAGCCGAGCAGGACGGCATCGCCGCGGGCGCGGCGGAAGCGTGCGTAGGCGTCGCCGATCGAGTAATCGCGGACGTGCCCCATGTGCAGGTTGCCAGAGGTGAACGGGCTCGAGGGCTTGACGTAAACCCGCGCCTGACCGGCGGCCGGCCGCGGCGCCTCGTAGTCGCCGCGCTGCTCCCAGTCGGCCTGCCGGGCCGCCTCGATCCGCCCCGCGTCGTAGCTCGGCTTCTGCTTGCTCATCTCGCGATCAAGGCTAACTCAGCGCTGCCCTGGCCACGAACCGGCTTTGGGAAATGCTTGATAGTCGTCTCGGTACCGACTGTCTGGAACCCCCCATACTCTCAGCGGGTCAATGCAAGGGAAGGGCCCCGGCGGTGCAACCACACCCCGGGGCCTGGCCGAGACCTAAGAGGAGGTCCCAACGTGAGAGAGAGTCGAGAAGCACTCCTGATCGTTCCGGACGCGTGCTATCCGGACGCCGTCGCCAGGGTCTTCCAGGCCGCCGACCATGCGAGCGAACCGGTGCGGGCCGGCGCCGAAGCCATGGTGGCGATGGCGGAAATGAACCCGAAGGGCGCCCGCGCCGCGCTCTGGCGCCTGCAGACCGACTGGCCAACGCTGAAACGGCTCGAGGAGCGGCTTGGCGGTGAGCCGACACAGGCGGCGCTGCGAATCGGCGCGGCGATCCATCTCATCCGGGCCGAGCTTGCGTCTCCGGCGCCGCAGCTGCGACGTCGCCTGCCCGAACTAATGGAATGGCTGGGACGGCGCGAGCTGAGCGCCGCCGAGTGAAGCGCCGTTTAGGCGAACGTCCAGAGCTTGTTGCCGAGGAAGTTGAAGGGCATCGCCACCGCGACGGCGATCGCCTGTGCGGTCAACTCGCCGATGCCGGCGCCGATCAAGAGCAGCTCGAGGACGACGAGGTTGAGGCCGAGGGCGGCGACGCTGACGGCGAAGAAGCGGGCGGCCTGGAAGCCGGCCGGGCCCTCGCCGGGACCGAAGGTCCAGTAGCGATTCCAGAGGAAGTTGCTGGTCACGGCAACGCAGAAGGCCCCGATCGCGGCGATCATGTGGTGCACGTCGAGCCTGCCGGTGAGAACCGCGAAGACGGCGAGGTTGATCAGGTATCCCGAGCCGCCGACGATCCCGAACTTCAGCAGCTGCCACCAGCTCGCCGGCCGCCGCGCGGCAGCACCGACCCGGTCGGCGAATTCAGAGGCGCTCATCGCTTCGGCCCGTCCAGCAGCACGGCGATCTCGCCGAAGCCGGTCGGCAGATCGCGCAGGGTGTCGAACCTGATTGGCACGGGGCGTTTTGAGAAGTAGGTGTTCAGCGTCAGGCGGTCGGCGCGCAGGCGCCCCACCTGATGGAACGAAGGAGGCAGGGTAACCAGCTGTCCGGTTACCAGGGGCTTGCGCAGCACGGCGATTTCACGGATCCGTTCCTCGCCACCGTACATGCGCACCGCCTTCTCCCGAAGGTAGTAGCGGACCGGGTCCGCCGCGAGCTTCCAGGTGACGATCGCGCGCCGCCCGCCGGGCGGCCCGAGCGCCTCGGTGACAGTGCGAAAGTCGGGCCGGTGAAGGTTCGGCGTCCGGGTCACGTGGACGTCGAAGGCGAGCCAGTAGGTGCAGAGGGAGACCGCGAAAAGGATCCCGAGCCGGCGGGCGCCGGCCGCGGCAAAGCCGACCGCGACAACCGCCAGCAACGGCACCAGGGCCGGCAGCAGGTTGCGCTCGACCACGTAGTCCTTGCCGACCAGCGCCGCCACCGCCGTCAGGGCCAGAACGCCGAGTCCGAGCACCAGCCCGAGCGCGGCCCCGCGCCGCTCGCGGCGACTCCCCCGGGCCCCGACCAGGGTCAGGGCCACGGCGACGAGGACGAGCGGGACCAGCGCGTAGCGATCCCGCGGCGCCTGGGCGATCACGTGGCCCGTTTCGCCAACCAGGAAGGAGACCCCGGTCTCCCAGAGGCGTTCGCCCAAGGGGCTGTTTTCGATCCA
The DNA here is from genome assembly GCA_049790835.1 of Solirubrobacterales bacterium. Lineage (GTDB taxonomy): Bacteria > Actinomycetota > Thermoleophilia > Solirubrobacterales > 70-9 > VAYN01. The sequence goes on along the minus strand of JBAQZI010000197.1, from coordinate 16,470 downwards.
ACCGATGTGGGTCGGGTTGGTCTGGGCATTGACCAGCGGCAACAGCGCCAGGCCGGCGGCGACAACGGCGCCGATCGCCGGCAGCACGGCGCGCCAGCGGCCCCGCAGCGCCACGATCAGCCAGAGCGCCTCGATCGCGACCGCGAAGACGGCGAAGTAGTGGCTGCAGAGCGCCAGCGCCGAGGCCAGCGCCCAGCAGGCGAGGTCGCGCCCCCGGCCCGTGTTCAGCGCCCGCGCCAGGAAGAGCAGGGATACGGCACCGAAGAAGACCAGCAACGCGTAGGAGCGAGCCTCCTGCGAGTACCAGATCAGCATCGGGTTGACGGCGATCAGAGCCGCCAGGATCAGGCCGGCGCGGCGGCTGGCGAGTTCACGGCCGATCAGATAGCCGACCGGCACCGTCGCCGCCCCGAAGAGCGCCGAGAGCGAGCGCAGGCCGACCTCGCCCGTCCCCAGCTCCTTCGCCCAGCCCCAGGCGAGGACGTAGTAGAGGGGCGGGTTGGACTCGCTGACCTTGACCGCGTGCAGCATCTCGCCGAAGCTGCCCGGGATCACCCGCAGGGCGGTGATCGCCTCGTCGTGGTGGTAGCTCTGGACGCCGAGGCTGGCAAAACGCACGGCAACGCCGAGGGCGGTCAGCCCGGCGAGAATCGAGAGCACGGTCGCCCGCTGGCTCACCGGCCGCAGCTGCCCTTCGGCATCCGGCTCCGAGGGCCGAAGGACGGCGGTACCGCGGCGGCGCCGGCCCCCCAGCGGCGGTCTGGCCGCCGCCCCAGGCGGAAGGAGAGCGTCGCACCGCGGGCCAGGGCGCAGTAGGTGGTCCAGGGCTTGCCGTGAAGGCGCCCGTTGAGGCGCAGGGACTGGACGTAGGGGCCGCCGCCGGCACCGAGGATCAGCGCCCGGCGCCGCTGCGGCAGGCGGATCTCGGCCCGCGGGAAGAGCGGGCTGCCGATCGCCAGCAGCCCGACCCCCGGCACCTCGGGGTAGAGACCGAGCGCCCCGAACACGTACCAGGCCGAGAGCGTGCCGAGGTCGTCGTTGCCGGGGTAGCCGTCGGGCGAGGTGTCGTAAAGGGTGAGCAGGGCACGGCGGACCGCGGCCTGGGTCCGGTAGGGCCGCCGCATCCAGTCGTAGAGCCATGGCGTCTGCAGGGTCGGCTCGTTGCCGAGCAGGGCGTGGTCGGTGTGAGTCCCGCCGGCGCCACCGTTGAGCTGGCGCAGGAAGCGGTCGAGCCGGGACGCCGCCTTGCCCGGCCCCCCCATGCGCGCGACCAGGCCGCTCGGGTCCTGCGGCACCATCCAGGTGTACTGGACCGAGTTGCCCTCGACGAAGCCACCGCCGCGGAGGTTGTCGTAGGGAGCCGGGAAGCGGCCGTCGGCGAAGCGCGGCTCGACCATGCCGCTGGCCGGGTTGAAGAGGCGGCGCCAGTTGGCGGAGCGGCGCATGAAAGCCCGGTAGGTGCCGCGGTCGCGCAGCGAGCGGGCGGCGAACTGGGCGATCGCGAAGTCGGCGACCGCGTACTCGAGCGTCGTCACCGCCGAGCCCCAGACAGCGTCGGGGTCGCCGTAGATCGAGTTGGCGTTGCGGGTGTTGGTGTCGAGGTCGAAGGGGACGTAGCCGAGCGCCAAGTACTGCGCCAGGCCCTGGCGCTGCAGGTATTCGCCGTTGGCGCTGCGACAGGGCTGGGTCGCGCCCCTGACCATGGCGTCCAGCGCGGCCCGGCGGTTGAAGGCACCGGCGCCGAAGGCCGCCGCCGAGGCGAGGATCGGGTCGGCGGGATCGCCGACCATGGTCATGCTCTGGCCGTTGGCGTAGGACCAGCGCGGCAGGCAACCGCTCTGCTCGGCGTCGGCCAGCAGCGATTGCATCATCTCGCTGGCTCGCTCCGGCATCAGCATCGAGAGCAGCTGCACCTGGGTGCGGTAGGTGTCCCAGCCGGAGAAGTCGGCGTACTGGATGCGACCCTCGGCCCGGTGGATGAGGCCGTCCATGCCCGGATAGGCGCCACCGACGTCGCTGAAGGTGCGCGGCGCCAGCAAGGCGTGGTAGAGCGCCGTGTAGAAGGTGCCGAGGAGGCGCCGGGGGCCGCCGCTGACGCGGATTCGGCCCAGCGCCTGGTTCCAGCGCCGGCGGGCCAGCCGGGCGATCGCGCCGAAGCCCCTGCCCCTGCTCTCGGCGGCGAGGTTGGCGCGGGCACCTTCGACGCTGACGAAAGAGATGCCGACGCGGGCGTTGACGAAGCGGTTCTTGCGGGTGTCGAAGCTGGCATAGGCGCCGGCCTGAGCGGTGGTGCGCGGGTTCGCCGCCGGCTCTTGGCTGTCTTCCGCCGCCCGGCCGCCGCCGTCGAGGGCGCCGCCCTTCCAGGTCCCGAAGGAATCGAGGCCGCGGTCGAAGACGGCGGCGAAGTAGACCCGGTAGCGCGGGCGCTGGCCGCAGAAGTGGCCGCTGGATGCGGTGCCGCTGATTTCGCGCCGATCCGGGTCGACCGCGACGGCGGCGAAGTCATTGGCCTGGGCGCTGCCGCCGGCGTCGATGAGGACCGAGGCGTGCGGATTGGCCGGGAACTCGAAGCGCGCCAGGCCGGTCCGCGTCGTCGCCGTCAGGGCGACGTCGATGCCGGCCCCGCGGGCGGGATTGAGCCGAACCTCGTAGAAGCCAGGCCGGCCGGCCTCCTCGGAATGGGAGAAGCCGGGCTGGAAGCGTCCGTCGAGACCGCCGCCGGGCGCCGCCGGCGAAGCGTCGATCGGCTCCGTCGTCGGCAGGAAGGGAAAGTCGCCGTAGAGGGCGCAGCCGGCGCCGCTGAGGTGGGTGAGGCTGAAGCCGCGGAGATGGTTGTCGCGGTGGTCATAGCCACCCGAGTGCGGAGCCGAGGGGGTCGTATCGGGGCTCCACTGGACCATCCCGAAGGGAAGCGCCGCACCGGGGAAGTTGTGGCCGCCGCCGAAGGTTCCCGGCCCCGGGCGGGTGCCGGCGAAGGGGCTGACGTGAGCGGCCAGGTCCGCGATCGCGGCTGACGGCGCCGCGGCGGCGAGCCCCAGCGAGACCGCGAGGATCGCGATCGAGGCCCGCCGTATCCGCTTCTCGTTGTTGCGCGTAATGTTTCCGCTCCGATGCATAGATGGACCGCAACCTTGTCAGCGCCGGCGGCCACCGCCATGCTGGCGTTGGCCCTGATCTTCGCGGGCTGCTCCGACTCGAACGAGGACGATGCCAGCGCCGCGGCGGTTCCGGGGCAGCCCAGCGTAGAGATCGTCTCCCCGCGCAACGGCGCTCGCCAAACCAGCCACGCCGTCGTCGTCAAGGCGATCGTCGAGAATTTCCGCCTGGCGCCGCGCCAGTTCGGCCGCGACCCCCAGCTCGGCGAGGGCCACATCCGCTTCAGCCTCAACCGCGTCCCCGACTGCGTCGTTCCGAAGAAGCTACTGGACGCGATCAACAGCCCGATCGGCAACGGCCGCCTGGTCGGGGCCTCCTTCGACTACCCACGCTACTCCGGCCCCAACGGCGTCCTCGCCGAGCGGATCGACGTCGCCGGCAGCTACTCGCCGGCGACGCGTCCGGAGATCTTCTACAGCGGCCTACCGCCCGGCTTCTACCGCCTGATCGTCAACCTGGCCCAAAACAGCGGCGCGACGACGCTGGTCCACGCGGTCACCAACTTCCAGATCCTCCCCCGCCCTGGGCACGGGCCGAAACCGTGCGCGAAGGGCAAAGTGCCGAGCGCCAAGGCGGCGGCGCGGCTCAACGGTTAGCGGCCGGGGTACCGCCGCCAGCCGCGGCCTATTCCAATACTTCACTTTGTATAGTGGGTGGGAATGCGCACGTACCGCCGTTTGATGGGCTTTTTGCGTCCCTACCGTCCCCAGTTGTGGGGGTCGCTGGTGTTCGCCTGGGCGGCGATGGGGATGACGGTGCTGATCCCGTGGCTGATCGGCGGCGCCGTGAATGCGATCGTCGACCACGACGAGGCCGATCTGCTGCCTCTGGCCTTGGCGATCTTCGGCGCCGCGATCCTGCGGCTCGGCCTGACGGTGGTCCGCCGCCTGGTCGCCGGCAAGGTCTCGCTGGCGGTCGAGTTCGATCTGCGGCAGGCCTTCTACGCCCATCTGCAACGGCTCGAGCTGGGCTTCTTCGACGGCCAGCAGACCGGCCAGCTGATGTCACGGGCGACGGTCGACCTGCAGGCGATCCGCTTCTTCCTCGGTTACGGGCTGATCTTCATCACCCAGAACCTGCTGACGATCTTCCTCGCCGGCGCCGTCATGTTCGCGATCAATCCCTGGCTGGCGCTGATCGCCCTCGCCCCCGCCCCCTTCATCGTCTACACCGCCTCGCGCTACAACCGCGTCTCCCGACCGGCCCAGCAGGAGGTCCAGCAGCGCCTCGCCGAGCTGACCGCCGAGGCCGAGGAGAACGTCTCCGGAATCCGCATCGTCAAGGCCTTCGCCCGCGAGGAGTACCAGCTGCACCGCTTCAGCCGCGCCGTCTCGCGGGTCTTCGACCAGAGCATCTACTCGACCCGCCTGCAGGCCTTCTTCTCGCCGCTGATCGGGCTGTTGCCGCAGATCGGCATCGCCCTGGTGCTGCTGATCGGCGGCCGCGAGGTGATCTCCGGCGACCTCAGCCTCGGCAGCTTCACCGCCTTTTACACCTACCTGGTGATGCTGGCCGGGCCGCTGCGGATGCTTGGCGTGACGATGGGGATGGCGCAGCGGGCGATCGCCTCCGGCAACCGCCTCTTCGAAATCCTCGATCGCGAGCCGCAGATCGAGAGTGCTCCCGGGGCGGAGCCGCTCCCCGCCGGTGGCGGCCGCGTGGAGCTGCGCGACGTCAGCCTGCGCTACGAGGCAGCGGCAGAGCGCGATCCCGAGGCGCGCGAAGCGGTTCCCGCGCTCAGCGACGTCGAGCTCGAGGTCGAGGCCGGGCGCACGGTGGCGCTGGTCGGACCGTCGGGCTCGGGCAAGACCAGCCTGGTGGCGCTGATCGCGCGCCTCTACGACCCCAGCTCGGGGACGGTCGTGGTCGACGGGGTCGACGTGCGCGAGGTCGACGTCGCCTCGCTGCGCTCGGAGATCGCCTTCGTTGCCGACGACAGCTTCCTCTTCACCGCCAGCGTCGCCGAGAACATCGCCTACGCGAACCCCGAGGCGACGCTGGCGGAGATCGAAGCGGCCGCCCGGCGCGCTCAGGCCGACGGCTTCATCCAGGAGCTGCCGGACGGCTATGAGACCAGGGTCGGCGAGCGCGGCCTGACCCTCTCCGGCGGCCAGCGCCAGCGGATCGCGATCGCCCGCGCCCTGCTCGCCGACCCGCGGATCCTGATCCTCGACGACGCCACCTCCTCGGTCGACGCGACCACCGAGGCGGCGATCAAATCCGGCCTGCAGGAGGCGATGGCCGGCCGCACCACCTTCATCATCGCCCACCGCCTCTCGACCGTCTCGCTGGCCGACGAGATCGTCGTCGTCGACGGCGGCAGGATCGTCGACCACGGGACCCACGAGGAGCTGATGCAGGGCTGTGGCTTCTACCGCGAGATCGCCGAGCACGGGCTCGCCGACTCGGTCTTCCTCCAGCGCGACCTCGAGCAGCGCGAGGAGATGGCGCGGCTGTGAGCGGCGACCGGCGACGTTCCGCGGTTCCAAATCCACGCATATCGTCGATTTGGAACCTCGCAACCGAGATCTGGCGGCTGGTTCGAGGGCAGGACCAGCGCGGCCGCAAGGTTCGCTGGCTGGTCGGGCAGCTGCGGCCCTATCGGGGCCGGGTGACGCTGATGTTCGTCGGGCTGCTGGCGGCGACCGCGGCCGGGCTGGCACCGCCCTACCTGGCGGGCCGCGCGATCGACGCCGGCATCCTCACCGGCGACGTCGCCGCGCTCGACCTGATCGTCGCCGCTTTCGTCGCCGTCGCCGTCCTCTACGCGCTCGCCACCTACCTCCAGACCTACATGGTCGGCTGGATCGGCACGCGGGTGCTGCAGAACCTGCGCCAGCGTGTCTTCGCCCACCTGCAGTCGATGTCGATCGGCTTCTTCACCCGCCGCAGCCCCGGCGTCCTGATCTCGCGCATGACCAATGACATCGAGGCGCTCAACCAGCTGGTCACCAGCGGCGTCGTGACGATGTTCTCCAGCACCCTGACCCTGCTCGGCGTGGTCGTGATCATGCTCCTGCTCGACGTCAAGCTGGCTCTGGTCACCTTCCTCACCTTCCCGCTGCTGCTGGTCGCCAGCATCGCCTTCCGGGTCGTCTCCCAGGGGGCCTACCGGGCGACCCGGGAGCGGATCGCGGCGATCAGCGGCTACCTGCAGGAGACCCTCAGCGGCGTGCGGGTGGTGCGCAGCTTCGGCCAGGAGCCGCGCCACGTCAAGATGATGACCGACCTCAACGAGCAGAACCGAGCGGTCAACATGAAGACCGTCTACCTCAACGCCTCCTACTTCCCGGCGGTCGAACTGCTGGCGGCGGTGGCGACCGGGGTGATCCTCGTCTACGGCGGCACCCAGGCAATCGAGGGGGCGATCCAGGTCGGCGTGATCGTCGCCTTCGTCGGCTACCTGACCACCTTCTTCGAACCGATCCAGCAGCTCTCCCAGCTCTACACGACCTACCAGCAGGGGATGGCCGCGCTCGACAAGATCTTCGACCTGCTCGACACCGAGCCGGACATGGTCGATGCTCCCGGCGCGATCGATCCGGGCACGCTGCGCGGCGAGATCGAGATGGAGGGAGTCTGGTTCTCCTACGCCGAGGGCGACGAGCCAACCGCTGACGCCTGGGCGATGGAGGACGTCGACCTGCACGTCCCGCCCGGGCAGACCCTGGCCCTGGTCGGCGCCACCGGCGCCGGCAAGTCGACCTTCGCCAAGCTCGTCGCCCGCTTCTATGACCCGCAGAAAGGCCGCGTCCTGGTCGACGGCCACGACCTGCGCGGTGTCCAGCAGCGGGCGCTGCGGCGCCAGCTCGGAATCGTCCCCCAGGAGGGCTTCCTCTTCTCCGGCAGCGTCCGCGAGAACATCGCCTTCGGGCGGCCAGAGGCGGGCCTGGAGGAGATCGAGGCGGCCGTCGCCACGGTCGGCGCCACCGAGTTCGTCGCCGCCCTGCCGGACGGGATCGAGACCGAGGTGGGAGAGCGCGGCATCCAGCTCTCCGCCGGCCAGCGCCAGCTCGTCGCCTTCGCCCGTGCCCTGCTCGCCGAGCCCCGCATCCTGATCCTCGACGAGGCGACCTCCAACGTCGACGTCCGCACCGAGAAGACGATCGAGAAAGGGTTGGAGCGGCTGCTCCAGGGCCGCACCGCGATCGTCATCGCCCACCGGCTCTCGACGATCCGGCGCGCGGGCAAGATCGTCGTCCTGGAAGGGGGGCGGATTGCCGAGCAGGGGACGCACGAGGAGCTGATCGGGGCTGGTGGGGCTTACTCGAGGTTGTACGGGGCGTGGGCTGAGTCTTCTGCTGCGTGACTTGAGGGCGGGGGGAGTCGGGACCCCTCTGGGCGAATTCAGTCGCGCCCGCTGAAGGGGCTGCTCCGCAACATGGGGCACCCGACTCCCTCACACACTTTGCTCAGCTGGCGACGATCGAGGATGCGCAGCTCATTCTCACAGCAAGGGACCGGGCAGGCCAAGAGCGCTCGCGGTGCGAGTGGCTGCTCGCGGTGCGAGTGGCTGAGGTGACGCCCAGCCTCTGCTGCTCCATAGGTGGAGTTACGCGAAGCGCTTGCGAGAGGGATGGTGGTACCCCTCTCCGGGAATGTGCGCGAAGCGCGCGAAATGCAATCTGATTCCATGTCCGCCATAGGCGGACAGCACATTGCGGAGCCGTCCGCTTCAGCGGACGCGACTGAATTCCCGGAGAGGGGTACCACCATCCCTCCCCAACCACCTCAGCGGGTTCTAGCCAGGCCCAACGCCGCCGGAGGTGCCCCCGGCACTGCCACCCGATTCCGGCGCGGCTTCTTCAACCCCACCACCCGCACCACCGGTTTCAGGTGCCGCTTCTTCCGGAGCAACTTCTTCTTCCGGCACCACTTCTTCTTCGAGTTCTTCGGGAGCCACTTCGACGCCGCCTTCTTCGGCTTCTTCGACCGGCGCGGCGCCCGTGCTGCCGGGGCTGGCGGTCGGGGCACTGGGGCCTTCGCTGCAATCCTCGAAGCCGTATTCGCCGGCCGCGGTCTCGAATTCTTCGCGGGCAGAGGTGGCCGTGTTGGTGACTTCTTCGAGCGCGAGGGTGTCTTCGCGTTCGGCCGCGAGCTTGACTTCATCCTCGGCCGCCGAGAGCTCGTCGGCGGCGGCGATGAATTCGGGGTAGCCGGTGTCGTCGTCGGGCGTTCCGAGGCTCTTGATGCTCTCGACCATGCCGACGTAAAGACCGGCCACTTTGGTCGCCAGTTCGGACTCGCCGCCTTCGGCGCTGACGATTTCGGCCGCGCCGACGGCCTTGTTGACCTCACCGCAGATCGCGTCTCCCTGGGAGATCAGATCCTCCTTGCTCAGCGCTACCGCGGTTTCGGTGGTCGCCTCGGTTGAGGTCGAGTCGTCGTCGCCACCACAGCCCGCGATCGCCAGGGCGGCCAGGGGGATGGCGATAGTCAGGGAGGTCTTGGGGCGTCTCATCTAAAGAACTGCGGCCCAGGGACTCGAACCCCGACTGCCTCTTCCAGAGAGAGGTGTGCTGCCATTACACCAGGCCGCAAAGCGCTGAAACCCAGGATAACGCTCGTTCCCGTCAGGAGATTGCCGACAGGTCGCCGCTGGGATCGGCGATGCGCTCGCGCACGCCGGAGACCTCGACGCCGTCGGCCAGCATGCGGCGGGCTTCGGCCAGGTCCTCGGAGCGGCCGACACTGAGGGCGCCGGCGACGCGGCCGTCCTTCAGGTACCAGACGGAGAACTCGCCCTGGTCGCGATCGCCGCGCCAGATCTCCTCGTCCCAGTCCTGGGCCGGACCGACGTACTCGAGGCTGGCCCAATCCGCGAGGTCGCTGAAGAAGTAGGGGACGACCTCGTAGTCGCGGTCGTCGCCCAGCATGTTGCCGGCCGCGTGGATGCCCTGCTGCATCGCCACGTCCCAGTGCTCGACCCGCAGCCGCCGGCCGTGGACGACGCTGTCGTAGGAGCAGCAGTCGCCGGCGGCGTAGATGCCCGCGGCCGAAGTCCGCAGCTTCGAGTCGCAGAGGACGCCGTCGTCGACCTCGAGCCCGGCCCGCTGCGCCAGCATCGCGTCGGCCCGCACGCCGGCGCCGACGACGACCATGTCGCACTCGATGCTGAGCCCGCTCTTGGTGACGACGGCCCCGACCCGGCCGTCGCCCTCGAAGGCCTCGAGCTCCTCGCCGCCGTGGAACTCGACGCCCCTGGCCTCGATCGCCTGCTGGAACCAGCGGCCGGCCTCCTCGCCGAAGGTCCGCGACAGCACCACGTCCTCCATCGCCACGATCGAGCACCTGGTGCCCTTCGCGGTCAGCGAGGCGGCGACCTCGGTGCCGATGTAGCTGCCGCCGATCAGGACCACGTGCTCGGCCGCCTCGGCCTCGGCCCGGATCGCGTCGGAGTTGCCGAAAGCGCGCAGGTAGTGGACGCCCTCGTTCTCGGCGCCCTCGACGCGGAGGATGTTGACCATCGCCCCGGTGCCGATCAGCGCCTTGCCGAAGCCGACCTCCTCCCCGCCCTGAACCTTGACCGTGCGCGCCTCGGGGTCGAGCGACATCACGTTGCGGCCGATCCACAGCTCGACCTCGTTCTCCTCGTACCAGGAGGTCGGGTTGACGTAGGCATCGGCCCGCTCGGCCTCGCCACGCAGGTACTCCTTGGAGACCGGCGGCCGTTCGTAGGGCGGTTCCGGCTCGCGGCCGACCAGCAGGATCGAGCCCTCGGCGCCACGCTTGCGCAGCTCGGCGGCGCAGTGGGCGGAGGCCATGCCGCCGCCGATCAGAAGGAAGTCGACGTCGCGGTCAGCCACCGTTGCTGCCGTTGTCTCCGGGCCCAAAGAGGATCTTCAGGTCCTCCTCCTTGCCGGGGTCGAGGACGGCGAGGATCTCGTCGCCCTCCTCCAGCACGGTGTCGGCGGTCGGCACGAAGCCCTTGCCCGAGCGCAGGACCGAGATCAGCAGGCTGCCCTCCGGCATCTGCAGGTCGCCGACGCGGCGCCCGGTGACGCTGGAATCGCTGCCGAGCAGCATCTCGATGATCTCCAGCTGCTCCTCCTGCAGGTCGAGCAGGTGGACGAGGCCGTACTCGGGCACCTCGTGCTCGAGCAGGCGCAGGATCAGGTCGGTTGCCGAGACCGATGGTTTGATCCCGAGCAGGTCGAAGTGCTGGCGGTTGCGCGGGTTGTTGACCCTGGCGATGATCTGGCCGACCAGGTACTTCTCTTTGGCGACCTGGCAGATCAGCATGTTGTCCTCGTCGTCGCCGGTCACCGCGATCACCATGTCGGCGCGCTGGATCCCGGCCCGCTCCAGCACCCAGAGCTCGGAGGCGTCGCCGTAGGTGACGTTGTGCTCGAGCTCCTGCTCGACGGTCAGGTAGCGACGCCGGTTGTTCTCGATCAGCGTCACCTCGTGATCTTTCTCCAGCAGCTCGCGCGCCAGGTTCCAACCGACCTTGCCCGCTCCGACGACGATGATGTACATCCGCTCCCCAGTCCCCCTCTAGGCGGCTTCCGCCGCGCCGTCCGGTGGGTTGCCGCCTTTGGCGCCCTCGCGCACGGCGTTCTCCAGCATGTCGATCGCGACGCTGGTCGGGCAGACCGTGTGCAGGCCCTGGCGCTGGTACCACTCGGCCCGCAGCGGGTCGAGCACGCGGGCGATCACGGTCGGCACCTCGTAACGTTTCTGGGCGATCTGGGCGATCACGATGTTGGTGTTGTCGCCGTCGGTCGAGGCGATGAAGGCGTCGGCGCGCTCGATGCCGGCGGCGACCAGGGCCTCGGTCTCGAGGCCGGCGCCAACCGTGAACTGGCCACCGAGGTCCTCCCAGCTCTTCTCGAGCCCGACCTCGAGCCGGGCGTGCGACTCGGGGTCCTCGTCGAGGCAGGAGACTTCGTGTCCCTCGCGGAGCATCGCCCGGGCCACGGAGGAGCCGACGCGGCCGCATCCAACGATCAAAATCAGCATTGGGCGGATACTAGATGGGAAGCGCGGCAGGAGGGGCCGACTAGGGCGCTTCAGGAGGAGCCGTCAGCAGGACCCGGCACGGGGCTTTCTTCAGCACGTACTCGGTGGCGGCGCCGATCTCGGCCGGCTTGGCGCCGCCGATGCCGCCGATCATCGCGCCGCCGCGGATCTTCGACGGCGGCTCGCCGCCGATCACGATCGCCTCGGCACCGCTGCGCCGCGCCGCCTCGAGGATGCCGGCGCCGACCTTGCGGGCGCGGATCACCTCCGCGGTAACCGCGACGTCCTCGTACTCATCGCCGATGTCGCGGGCGCGGTCCAGCGCCCGCCTGGCCTCCTCCTCGCGCTCGGGCGGCAGCGGCGCGTCCAGGGGCAGCGTCAGCGGCACTTCGATCACGTAGACGAGGTCGAGCCGGGCGTTTTCCTCGCCCTTGCCCGACTGCGCCTGCTCGGCCGCGGCGAGGCGGCCGGCGGTGGCGACGATGTCGTCGTCGAGTCTGGTGCCGAAGATTGGCACCAGGATGTTGCGGAACTCGACCTCTGGCACCTGCTTGGTCAGGGCGTGCTCGGGGACGGAGACCCGCCGGGTCAGCGTCGTCCCCTCGAACACCTTGCGGTAGACGACGTAGAAGATCAGGCCGAAGGCCATCCAACCGCCGCCGACCAGGCGGGCGGTGTCGTGGTAAGCAAGGACGCTGATGAAGGCGAGGCCGCTGAGGACCGCGGCGACGATCGCGGGCAGCGGCAGCTCCGCGCCGCGCCAGGGAACGCCCATCGGAATCTTGAAGGGCCTCCGCCGCCCGGGGTCCTTGACCCGCAGGCGGATGATCGAGAGGTGGGCGATCGTGATCGCCAGGGTGGCGCCGAAGGCGTAGATCCCGGCCAGCAGCTTGACGTTGGTCGGCAGCACCAGCCCGAGAGCGATGACGCCGCAGATCACGATCGCCACATAGGGCGTTGCCGTGCGCCGCTCGAGCTTGCCCAGCCAGCTGGGTATCTGGCGGTTGATCGCCAGGGTGTAGATGTGGCGGGAAACGCCGAGCATCGAGATGGTGGCGGCCCAGAAGAGCACGGGGGCGGCGATCAACGCCACCATCCAGCGCATCGAGTCGGCGACCCACCCCGGGCTGAAGGCAGAGACCACCCCCAGCACCGGCTCCTCGACGAATTTGCCGCCGAGCGCCGTCTCGGGCCCGTTCGGCCCGGCGACGACCGGCACCGCCATCAGGGCGATCGCCGCCATCCCGGCGTAGACGAGCGGGACCGCGATCGCGCCCAGCGAGGCGATCCTCTTGAGGTCACGGCGGTCGACGTCGATGTCCGGCGCCAGGTCGGAGGCGGCCTCGATCCCGGCGTAAGCGAGCATCGCCACCACGGCGGCGTAGACGATGTCCCTGAAGCTGGGATCGCCGAACAGCTGCAGCTCCTCGACCAGCCGCTCCGGGTGCATGACGACGAGAGCGCCGACCACGATCACCGCCAGCTGCAGCCCGAGGTCGGCCAGCGCCAGCAGCGCCAGGGAACGGCCGCGGCCGCGGCCGGTGATGTTGAGGATGTTGAGCACGCAGGCCGCGGCGATCACCGCCGCGGCGACGCCGATCTCCCAGCTCGGCTCGGCGAAGCCCCCCCAGATCGGCGTCAGGTAATGCGGCACCGAGATCGCCGCCAGGGCGATCACGATCAGGTAGTCGATCAGGATCGCCCAGCCGGCGATGAAGGCGATCAGCTCGTTGAAGGCGTGGCGGGCAAAGGTGGAGGAGCCGCCGCGCTCGCGGAACATCGCCCCGCCCTCGACGTAGCTGAGCGTGGTCAACCCGAACAGCAAACCCGAGGCCAGGAAGATCAGCGGCGTCAGGCCGAGGCCGCGGTCGGCGACGACGCCGAGCGCGAAGTAGATCGAGAAGCCGACGGCCGAGTAGGCGGCGGCGAACAGCCAGGGCACGCCGAGGCCCCGCTTGAGCAGCGGGTCCCCTCGCCGCCCGGGCGGCGGCTCCACCGGGGGCGACGGCGGCCTGCCGTCGGTCGCGCTCATCGCTCCATCCTCGAGGCGATCCACAGCCGCCCGGCGCCGACGACGATGAAGGCGATGCCCATCAGAAACCCGACCGAAGCCGGTCCGCCGCCGTTGGCCAGAGTCACCGCCAGCACCACCAGGCCGATCACGACGAAGGCGGCGGAGAAGGCTCGCACCGCCTGCCGGTAGATCACTCCGCGACCTCGACGATCGCTTCGGTCGGCACGGGGACCGGACTGGCGGGCGGGTCGGAGACGACGATGACCCGGCAAGGCCGCTCGCCGAGGACCGTCTGCAGAGTCTTGTCGTAGAGCGGCACGCCGGCGCGGTAACGGAGGCCGATGACGATCGCCGCCGCCTCGATCAGCTCCGCCTCGTCGGAGATCGAGTAGCCCGCCTGACCGGGGCGGACGCGGGCGACATGGCCGGTGACCCGCTGGCCGCCGATCAACTTCGCCTCCTCGATCTTGCGCTGGGCCTCGGCTTCCCGCTCGACCATCTCGGCATCGAGCGGCAGGTTGGTGGGGACGGTCAGCATCGAGTGGACGTGGATGCCGCGGCGGCGCTTGGAGGCCAGCTTGACCGCGGTCGCGACCATCTCCGGGGAGAACTCACCCTCGTCGTCGAAGCCGACGAGGACGCTGCGGTACTCGACCTCCTCGACGCCAAGCGGCTCCGGCGTCACCACCTTCACGGTTTCGGTCAGGGGCAGCTTCTGGTTGCGACGGTAGAGGACGTAGACGAGGATCCCGAGGATCATCCAGGCGCTGCCGACGACGAGCGTGCGCGGGTTCAGCGCCATCACCACGATCCAGGCAGCGAAGGTGCCGAAGCCGCCGAGCACCGCCGTCGCCGGCACCTCGGCCCCGAAGGCGCGGAAGTTCAGCGGCGGCTTCCAGGTGCGCTCGCGGTCCTTCTCGGTGCGGCGCAGCTGGATCAGGGCGATGTGGGCGATCGTGAACGAGAGCATCGCCCCGAACGAGTACATCGTCGCCAGGAACTCGGTCTGGCCCGGCAGCAGGGTGATGATCGCCACCACGGCGAAGATCAGGATCGCGATGTAGGGCGTGCGGTACTTGGGATGGACCTGGCGCAGGGCCTCCGGCAGCTGGCGATGCTGCCCCATCGAGTAGGTGAGGCGGGAGACGCCGATCAGCGCCGCGTTGGTGGCGATCAGCAGGATCACGGCCGCCAGTACGCCGACGTAGTAGCGGAGGACTTCCGTCGCCATGTGGGCGAGGCCGAGGTTCTCGACGATGCCGAGGATCGGGTCGTCGGCGAAGGTGGTGCCGAGCTCGGTCGTGAAGTTGCCGGCGGCGTCCTGGGTGACCGGCATCGCCGAGAGGGCGATGATCGGGATCAGCAGGTAGAGGCCGAGCACCGCGAGGACGACGAGGCCGACGCTGCGGGGGATCGTGCGGGCGGCGTCCTTGGCCTCCTCGGCCATGTTGGAGATCGTCTCGATCCCGGTGTAGGCGATCATCCCGACCGCGATCCCGAGCGCGAAGTCGCTCCAGGTGGGGGCGACGCCGAGGTGGATGTTGTCGACCAGGATCTCCGGGCTGAAGACGAGGACTAGGCCGATCAAGACCAGCACCACCTGGGTGGCGAGGTCGGCGATCGCGAGGATCAGATTCAGTTTCGCCGACTCTTCGGTGCCGCGGATGTTGATCAGGGCGAGGCCGGCGATCAACGCCGCGCCGGCGATGATGTCGCCCGGGCCGTGGCCGAGCCAGGGCCAGAAGACCGCCAGGTAGTGGGGCACGAAGAAGGCCGAGATCGCCGCCGTGATCGTGTAGTTGAGCATCTGCCCCCAGGCGGCGACGAAGCTGACCAGCTCGTTGAAGGCGTGGCGGGCGAAGCTGGAGGAGCCGCCGGCCTCGGGGTACATGACCGTCGCCTCGGCATAGGTCGCGGCGGTGCAGACGAAGATCAGGCCGGTGATCGCGAAGGCGATCGGGGTCAGGCCGAGGGCGAAGGCCGCGGTGACGCCGAGCGCGTAGTAGATCGACGAGCCGACGTTGCCGTAGGCGGCCGAGAACAGCGCGCCGACTCCGTGGACGCGGCTCAGCGATTCGTCTCTGGGGATTCGCTGGGCCATCTAGAAGCTGCCGAGAACGGTCACTCAGCCCGAATATACGGACGTAGCCGGTGCTCTCCGCACGTGCGAGCGGGTGAGGTCGGCCGGCGAGGCGCAGCCGCAGAGCGCCAGGGCAAGCTCGAGCTCGTCGCGGAGCAGGTCAAGGACCTGGGCGGCCCCCTTCGCTCCGGCGGCGGCGAGGCCCCAGAGCGGGGCCCGCCCGACCAGGACCGCGTCGGCCCCGAGCGCCAGGGCCACGGCGATGTCGACCCCGCGGCGGATGCCGCCGTCGACCAGCACGACGGCGCGCCCGTCGACGGCATCGACCACCTCGGGCAGCGCGTCGCCGCTGGCGAGCACGCGGTCGAGCTGGCGCCCACCGTGGTTGGAGACGACGACGCCCGCCGCCCCGTGCTGCACGGCCAGCTCCGCGTCCTCGGCCGTCAGCAGGCCCTTGACCAGCACCGGCAGGCTGGATTCGGCGGTGAGGTCCTCGAGATCCGCCCAGCCCAGCGTCGGGTCCATCAGCGCGAAGGTCTCCTCGATCGTCACCGCCCGCTCGACCCCCATCGCCGCGGCGACGCTGGGCACGCCCAGGCCGGCCGGGATCTTGAAGCCGGTGCGGCGATCGCGCTCGCGGTTGCCGCCCCGCGGCGCGTCGACCGTGACGACGATCGCCTCGCACCCCGACTCGATCGCTTCCTCCATCAGCGCCCGGGTCACCCCCTCGTCCCTGAAGCAATAGAGCTGGAACCAGCGCCGCCCCGCCGGCACCGCCGCGGCCAGCTCGCTGGGCAGCGTCGTCGCCAAGGTCGAGAGGCACATCACCGTGCCGGCCTCGGCGGCGGCCCGCGCCATGCCGATCTCTCCTTCGGGATCGACCATCCGCTGGTAGGCGACCGGCGCCACGAGCACCGGCATCGATACCGGGCCGCCCAGCAGCTCCGCCGCGGTCGTCACCTCACCGACGTCGACCAGGACCCGCGGCCGCAGCCGCCAGCGCGACCAGGCGGCGACGTTGTCCCGCAGGGTCAGCTCATCGCCGGCGCCGCCGGCGAAGTACCCCAACGTCCCGGCGTCGAGCTTGCCGGCGGCAACCCGCTCGAAATCGGCGACGTTGATCGGCCCGTCGGTCATGGGTTGCTCCTATGTCAAGCCGCCACCGCGAATTGCGGGGTCAGCTTGCCTCTCTGAGTGTCGACGGTGGTCATGGATATCTCTCTTTCAGGATTGACCAAAAGCTTCCAAACCCGGCGTG
>JBAQZI010000196.1:0-8775 GCA_049790835.1 Solirubrobacterales bacterium | reverse complement strand
GCTCGAGGCTTCGCCCTGGCAGGCGCTGCCGGCGCAGCCCGGCGGCGGTGGGGACGGCGGCGCGAAGCCGCCGCCGACGCGGGCGTCGTAGAGGTCATAGGCGCCGTCGGTGTCCTCGGGCACCAGGCCTTCCTTGGTGACGAAGAAGGCGTTGTCGCCGTTGGCGTCGTTGTCGACGATGAACGAGCCCGCCGCTCCCGAGCGCCCGCCCGAGATCAGCCACAAGGCGTTCTCCCTCCACTCATAGACGTCGGAGACGGTGTTGTGGTCCTGGGACGTCAGCGGGCTCGTCGTCTGGAAGAAGACGCGCTTCCCATCGGCGCTTACTCCCCGCATCCGTTCCAGCGGGAAGAAGAACGAGCCTTCGGAAGGTGAGTTGGCCGTAATGCCAAGTGGAGAGAAGAGCGCGGTGCTGCGGAGCGTCACGCCAGGGGGCGGGCAGGAGATGCATTCGAGCTCGTCGCCGGCTTCGGTGTAGCGGTAGATCTCGATCTGGTCGGCGGGATGGTCGGCCTCTTCGCGCAGCGCGACCTTCGAGGTGAGGACGATCGTCTGCCCGTCGCTGGAGAAGCGCGAGTCGATGAACGGCGCCGACCCCGAGGGGGTCGGGGACAGGACGATCGGCGCCGCGTCCTCGCGCCAGATCCCGAGCACCCCGGTGTCGGGGTTGCGGTAGAGGATCCGCGAACCGTCGTCGCTCATGTTCAGGACCGGTCCCAGCGCGTTCCCCAGACCGACGGTCGAGGTGAAGGTCAGCTCCGGCAGGTAAGTCAGCGTCTGCTGGGCGAGGTCGTAGCGGTAGGTCTTCTCGCTGCCGCCGGCCGGTGCGCCGGCGGCAAGGGCGTCGATCGTGGTGAAGAGCACGAAACGACCGTCCTTGCTCCGCATCGCGTAGCTCCCCGGCAAGTTGGGGCCCGATGAATCGTTGCCGCCGCCGTCTCGCGCGCCGGCGCGGAAGACGCCGGCGCTGCCGGCGATCGGCGCGCTCTGCCCGGCTTCCGTCGAGAGCAGCACGCTCGGCTGACCGTCGCGCCCCAGGTAGAGCTGCGTCGGCCGGCCGGTCTCGGCGCTTGGGTCCGGGCTGACGAACAGCCAGGAGCTGCCGTCCGCCGTGACCGGGTGCGAGCTGCCGTACATGTCCGACACGCCGGAGTTGAACTGGCTGTTTCCCGCGGCGGCGACGTTCCCCGCCATCTGCGACCCCTGGGGGTCCAGCGTCCCGTCGGGAAGCACGCCGGCGTTGCTCAGCTGGCCCTCGTGCCAGCGATAGAGGGCGTCGGTGGCGCCCGGTTCGTTGACCAGCTGAACCGGCACGCGCCCGCTCGCCTCATCCTCGGGAGTGAGGGTTCCGTAGGTGGTGAAGAACGCGGATGAGAGGTCTTCGGAGGCGCCGGCGACCCAGAGGCCCGTGAGGGGCAGCTGGCCTGCCTGCGGAAAGGCACCGCTCCAGGTCGGCTTGCTGATCCATTCGACCAAGGCTCCCCGCCCGATGTTCACACCCGTCGACAGGAGGCCGTTACTGCCGGGCATGTACGGGTTGTCCAGCGTGAACGACGAGCCCGAGACGAACAGCAGGCTTTTCCGATCGGCGCTCGGGAGCTGCCCGCTCAAGGTCGAGAAGGTGCCGGCGACCGGTGCCTGCGGCGCCGGCCCGTTGGCGGCCGGTCTGCTCACCCACCCGCTCGCGGTCCTTTCGCTCACTTGCGGGAAATTGAATCCCCGGGCGGGATCCGGAACGGCGGCGCCGGCGCTGGGGTTGTAGAGGGCGGCGTCGCCGTTCGGAGAGCTCCAGCCGGGGAGCGCCAGCGTTCGCCCGACCGAGACGAGCACCGAATTGCCGTTCTTGTCGACCGGCGAGACCTGCTCGTAGGCGCGGCAATCCGGCAGGGTCGCCGAGGGCCCGGTGCGGAAGCCGGCGTTCGGGCAAGGCGGGGGCACGGGGGCGGTGGTGAAGGTCCTATCGTCGCCGTAGCTGGTGCCGGTCGCGTTGGTGGCGGCGATGCGGAAATGGTAGGTCGTTGAAGGCGAGAGCCTCTGCGCGGTGATCGCGACGGTTTTCGGTTCGCCGGCTGCGCCGGCGGAAGCGTCCTCGGTACTCGGCACGCTGGAGCCGTAGTCCGTGCTCTCGCCGTATTCGAAGTAGAAGGTCGTGGCCTGGTTGTTGGCGTTGACGGCACCGCGCAGGAGAGCCGAGTCGACTTCGAGCTGGGTGGCGGGATGGGTGGCGACGGTCGGGGCGATCGCGACGGTTTTGAAGCTCACCGGGGCGATCACGGGGCCACCGTCGGCGCTAGCCACGTACAGGCGCACTTCATAGGTGGCGTTGGCCTGCAGGCCGTCGATCGTGGCGCTGACCGGCACCGAGGTCGTACCCGAGCCGGCGTCTTCTTCGGGGGTCGAGGACCAGGCGGTGGTGGTGGCGCGGCGGTATTCGAAGTGCCAGTGGGTGTCCTTGCCACCGGGATTCACCGTGCCGGTCAGCTCGGCGCCGGAGGCGGTGATCGTGGCCGGGCTCACCGGGTCGAGGGTGCCGCTCGGCGGGATCGCGATCGCGGTGATCGAGGTCGCCCCTTTGGCATCGTTCTGCGGGCTCTTGCTGACCGCGTAGACACGGGAGGAGCCGTCGCCGCGGGCGACTAGGCCCGGGATCGTGGCGTAGAGGGTTTTGGCGCCCAGCTCAACCGATTCGACGAAGCTGCCGGCCGCGTCGAAGAAGGAGACTTTGGGGCGCTGGCTGCCGCAGTTGTACTGGTTGACCGGGGAGGCGACGAGGATCGAGTCGTCGTCGGGGTCGACCGCCACCGCGCCGGGCGCTTCGAGCGAGCCGACGGTGCCTTCCGGGGTGCCCGCGGCGCTGAAGCGCTGCACGCTGGAGGTGGCGGCGCAGTCGAGGTTGACGTCGCCGGTCGAGGTGACGGCGAAGATCTCGCCGGCGGAGTTGGCGGCGATGCCGATCGGCCGCGCGGCGGCGAAGCTGCCGGCCGGGGTGCCGTCTGATTCGAAGCGGCGGATCAGGTTGGCGGCCCGGTCGGCGACCAGCAGGTCACCGTTGGAGGGATCGACGGCGAGGGTGCCGGTGGCGCTGGGGGCGCTCCAGCCGACGACGATCTGGTTGAAGGCCGAGTCGTACTTCAGGACTCCGGACGCGTTGGCCACGTAGATGTCCGCCGTGGACTGGTCGACCGCGACGCCGGTCGGCGCGGTTACGGCTGACCCGTGGTTGCCGATTGCGGTCAGCTGGCCTCCGGCCGGCGTCTGCTGAAAGCCCTCCAGCCGATTGACGCTGGTGTTGGCGACGTAGATCATGCCGGTGGCGTCGTCGACCGCGACCTGGCCGGGATTGGTGAGCTGACCGCCTGCGTAACCCGAGCCGCCGGGACCGGAGCCGTTGTTGGCGAAGACGCCCACTTCGGAGTAGGTGGCGGCGGACGCCGAAGCGGCGATCGCGAAGAACGATGCCAGTGCCGCAACCGCAAACAGAACCCGCGCGTGGCGTCTCACGTAATGCTCTCCTTGTCCCGTGAGCCCCGCTGTCGGCCGCTCCCTTAGCGGCTGCTCCCTGAGGCTCTTTTGTCCCTGTGGCGCTGCTGCCGCCTCTTAAATGAGAACGTTCCCTGAACTGACAAAGCAGTTCCCAAAGCGGCCCCGGGAAGGTAAACATACTGGTTTGTAATTGTCAAGGTACGACAATGGTATGAGGGCAAAAAGTGACGTTTAGCAGGGGTGTTTATCCTGCTCAGGATGAGATCCCCGACCTCCGCCCGGGCGGCGCTGGCCTTCCTCTTCGTCTCCGCGCTGGTGATCGGGCTGACGGCGACGGTGGCGCCGCGAACCTTCTACGACGACTTCCCCTTCGTTGCCCAGTGGGTGGAGCTGCTGCCGCCCTACAACGAGCACCTGGTCACCGACGTCGGCGGTCTCTACCTCGGCTTCGCGGTGCTCTTCGCCTGGGCGGCCTGGACGCTGGAGCGGACGCTGGTGCGCGCGGTCTCGGTCGCCTGGCTGCTCACCGCCACCCTCCACCTCGTCTTTCACTCCGGGCACCTCGACGGCTTCGGCGCCGCCGATGCGATCGCCGAGCTCGTCACGCTGGCGCTGCTTCTGGCCCCGCCGCCGATCGCGATCTGGGGCACTGGCCCCGACCACGGGTAGTTCGTAGAATCCACGCTTGCTGGATCCCCGGAGGGGTGCCGGAGCGGTTGAACGGGGCAGTCTCGAAAACTGTTGGCGTCGCAAGGCGCTCGTGGGTTCGAATCCCACCCCCTCCGCTAGTTGTAGAGCCAATTCCTCAGTTTTGCTGCGTCTTTCTGGTGCGTGAACGGGTCTGAAAACTGTCGAAAGACTGCAAATGTTCGATGAGATTGGCTCCATATAGCCGTGCGTAGCTCCGGACTTCGTTCCCTAGCCGTTCCCTGGATGGGTATCGTTTTCGATCGTCGACACTTCGGCCCAGGCCTCGCGTCATGTGCGTCAAGTCGGCGGCCGAGGGTTCAATTAGCCAGGTCCTGCCAGACCTGCAAACCGGCCGCCCGGGCAAGCTCATTGACCCAACGGTGAGTGAGGGCGTCGATCTCGCCGTCGTCGGGTGGCACGGTGATCTCCCCAGAGATGTGGACAAGCTGGGTCTCGAGGACGTCAGAGCCAGCTCGCTGGTGAGTGAAATGGGCGCCTGAAAAACCACGCACGAGCAGATCGCAGGCCACGCGGCCGCGGCTCGCGAGCTTTTCGAGAGTCTTGACCACCCCAGTCAGCAGCGGCTTGATCTCCTCCGCAACTTGCTCCGGTCGAAGCATCGCGGGGCGCTGGGGGTCTGGACTAGCCTGCTCGGTTCGGCAGGCCGCGGCGCCACCGGCGTCGGCAATCACCGAGGCACGATGGTGGGCGCCGAACTGCGTGGAGGTGACGTTGAAGCCGCGCTGGCCGAAGCTGAAATCCTCCTGACGGTGCCTCGGCTGCGCGAAAGGGGGACCGGGAAATAGTTCCCTGGCTAGTTCGCGGGAAAAGGAGCCGAAGTCAATGCTGAGGACGCGGTCGGCGAAGTCTGCGGGCCTCGTAAAAGGTGCCGCTCGGACGGTGTAACCCTGTAACGCACGCTGAGCGGGCGGAAGCTCCTTGATGATCTGCTCAGTCAGGTAGGGGAGTGACTCCAGGCGCTCCGATGCCTCGGCCCGAGCACGTTCACCTCGTCGAGCAAGATCGATCAGCTCGGCGTGGGATTCGATGTTCCTAGTCCCAGCCGGCTCGCGAACTGGAACCGAGCCGGTGCCGAGGACTATGTGCGGGGTGTCGGCTGACTCGAAGACCCGCACCAAGCCGATCATGAACCTATCGAGGTCGACCGTCGCGGCGGAGAAGGGAGGAAGTGGCTCGACCTGGGCGCGCAGCTTGTGGCGGATCTTGTCGGCGAAATCGCCAGTTCCAGCTTCGTAGCCTTTCAACGTGCCGTCGTCGGCAACGCCCAACAGGAGCCAGCCGCCGAGGGTGTTGGCAAAGGCGGCGACGGTCTGGCCAATGCCCCGGCTGGGATCCGTCTCCTTGCGCTCGACGAAGAGCGTCTCGCCCTCGGCCACCAGATCGCGCAGCGTCTGTTCGTCCAGATCGCCGATGGAGAGATGGCGAAACCCAAGCCTGCTCACCCGACGAGGATCCCAGATCGACTCCTGTCGGGGTCAGCCTCAGTCGAATCGGGATTTTCGAGGCTCAAGCGCTCCCGTCCTGGAGTTCGCTCCCCGGTGGCAAGATTCGGACTCGAATCACTTTGGAGAAGACCTGGCGCATCTGCCGGCCGTCTGAGCTACGGTCGCCGACATGGTCGACCCAGTCCCGCCAAACGTCACCGAGGACCAGCTCAAGCTGTTGCTCGACCAGCAGAGCGAGACCGAGATCCTCGACTACAAGTCGGAACTCGACCTCGTCGACAAGGCGAAGAAATCCCGAGCGCAAGTCGAGCTCGCCAAGGACATCGCGGCGATGCTTTCGGGGCGTGGTGGCCACCTCGTCGTCGGCGCCGACGAGAACGGCGCGCCGACCGGCCTGCTTAGCGTCGAGCAGGTCGCGCAGCTAGATGAGTCGCGGCTTCGCAAGCGGCTGGAAAAGTTCATTCCCGAGGGGCTTGAGATCCGCGTTGCTAGCCATGAGATCGGCGGCACGCGGGTCGCTCTGATCCACGTCTCGCCACACCCTGATGGCCTCGTAGTGATGAAAGCCGACGGCGTCTACCTCGACGGCAAGAAGGAGCGGCCCGTCTTTAGGGAGGGCGACATCTTCGTCCGACGCGGTACTGAGAGCCGCCGGCTCGGCCAAGCAGAGCTACGCCGCCACCTCGCTGACCTGCGCCGACGGGTCGAAGAAGAAGCGCGGGCGGAGGCGCTCCGCTCGGTGGCTCCGGTGATCGAGCAAAGCCAGCGGGCCGAAGCGATCTCCGCTGGGGCCGCCGATCGGCTCAACTGGGACCTTGATCGCCAGACCCTGGTTTCGGCTGTTACCGAGCAGCTGCGCCGCAATGATGAGGTGCCGCTGCGCCTCTTGATTGAAAGCGCCCCGGCCCAAGCAAGCCGCATCCTCACCCCCGACCCGGACGAAGAGCCTGAGGATCTCGACTCCAACCAGGATGCAGCGCGAGGCGAGCTGGGTGCCCTGCTTGACAAGCTCGCGGCACTAGCTGCGCGCGGGCTGGTGCTTCAAAACGACACGCTGCTTGAGTTGGCGATCGAAGCGCTGAGGTCGATCTACGACGGGGTCGCTGACAAGTACGGCCGCGAGCGAAGCGACCTTATGCTGGCGCCGACCGAGGTCTGGCTGGCACTGATCGAGCGGGTTTACGCGCTCGGGGCTCTGGCGGTGCGCAAGCGGCGCTGGCGAGCTGTCACCGAGCTGACCATGCAGCGCCCAGAGGCCCTCCGCGAATACCGCTACCGCAGTTGGCTGCGCCATGCTCACGTCATGGCAGCCCGTGCCGGGCTGTTGCGCGACCCGGACGCCGAACGAGTCGGCGCTTCTTTGCTGCAGCTGGCGCTTGCTCACATCGTCGCTACCCCCGAGCTGCGTCCCGACTATGAGCCTGATGACGATCGCCTGCTCAGCAGTCTTGCCCAGTTCGACATCCTTGCCAATCTTGCCGTGACCAGCATCGCCGGCTCAGTCCAGAGTGCCGGCGTCTACCCGCACTTCCGCCGCTTTTACGGCTTTCGCAGTGACCCGGCGGTGGTCGCCCTGCTCGAAGACGAAGATGCGCGCGGCGAGATCTACCCGGAAAGTGACGCCAAGCTCGCCCAGGCCCTGCGCGACCTCGGCCAAATCGGTTCCGGCGAGTTCTTCTACGTCAATGGCTGGGATGGATACGAAGACGAGCGCATTCGCAGCTTCCTTGTAGAACATCCCCCTTCAGGCACGAGCTAGCTCCCCGGGCGGCACTTTATTTAGTCCGGCACGGCGCCCGCTTGTGGGTTTCAGATCGCGTTTCGTTCCCTAGTCCGTTCCCTTGCGGCCGATTTGGTCTTGAATTTGGCTTGCTAGAGCGGCGATTGGACAGACTGCGGGCAGTCTCGAAAACTGTTGGCGTCGCAAGGCGCTTGTGGGTTCGAATCCCACCCCCTCCGTCTCGGCGGCGTCGCCAGGTCGAAGCGCGCTTCCTGGTCGGCGCCACGATCGCCGAGATCGACCCCGACTCGCGCCTGCGGCTGGAGTGGTGCTACGTCGTCTGCGGCCACGAGCGCCTGCGCGCCCACCGTCGCGCGTGCCACCGGTGCCCGAGTCCGAGGCGATCGTGGTCTCCCTGGACGCGTACGGGGGACGACGATCGCCGGCGACGCGGCGATCCTCCCGGCGACTGCTCAATAGCTAGGCTTTCCGAGCACCTGGAGAGGTGTCCGAGCGGCTTAAGGAGCGCGATTGGAAATCGCGTGGGCGGGGTTAACCCGCCTCGAGGGTTCGAATCCCTCCCTCTCCGCTCCGGCGCGTATGGCGGCGCATCGCGGCGTCATCGGGAGTCGGTCGTGCAGAGCACTGCCGACTCCCTCTTCCTTGCGCTGCTTGCCCTACGCGCCGGGGGAGCGCTTCAGTGCGAAGAACTCACGCAGGAGGGTGGCGCACTCCGCTTCGCGCACACCCGCGATCACATCGGGCCGGTGGTTCAGCGCCGGCTCGGCGAGGACGTCGAGGACGCTGCCGGCGGCGCCGGCCTTGGGGTCGGCGGTGCCGATGACGACGGTGGGAATGCGGGCGAGGACGATGGCGCCGGCGCACATCGCGCAGGGCTCGAGGGTGACGTAGAGGGTCGTGCCCGGCAGGCGCCAACCGCCGAGCGCCTCGGCGGCGGCGCGGATGGCGAGGATCTCGGCGTGGGCGGTGGGGTCGCGGCGCAGCTCGCGCTCGTTGCCGGCGGCGGCCAGGGGCGCGCCGTCGCGGAGGATCGCGGCGCCGATCGGGACGTCGCCGTGGGCCTCGGCCCGGCGTGCCTGCTCCAGCGCCAGGCCCATCCCCTGCACGTGGGCTGCCAGCGGTTTGAGATCGCTCATCGATCCGGGAGTATGTCCCTCCACGACTTCGCCGGCATGCAGGTGTTAGCTCTAGGGCTCGCCCGAATGCAGGGATCCCGGCGGGCTACCCACAGATGAGACGACTGCTGCCGATACTCGCGACCGCGACCATGCTCGCCGGACTCTCGACGAACCCGGCCGGCGCCGCGTCGACGATCTCGCCCGCCCACGGGTTCGCGCCGCGGCAGCTGGTCGTCAAGTTCGACGACGAGCCGCGCGGCCGCACGCTGGCCCTGCC
>JBAQZI010000195.1:0-6497 GCA_049790835.1 Solirubrobacterales bacterium | reverse complement strand
CCGCCGTGCTCAAGGCGCGCCGCCAGAGGACTCGCGCGCCAGCGCCATCGCGTCGACGACCCGCTCGACGAAGACGGGGATGCGCGGCCCCCAGCGCGAGGCGATGTCGTCGCCGATCGCGACGACCGCGCCGTCCTTGACGGCCGAGACCTCCTCCCAGCCGGGGCGCTGCATCACCTTGGCGGGCGTCTGCCCGCAGCACTCGGTGTCGGCGAGGACGATCAGGTCGGGATCGGCGGAGACCACCGCCTCGGAGGACAGCTGCGGATAAGGGTTGCCGGCCCGCCGCGCCGCCGCCGCGGCGACGTTCGCCAGTCCCAGCTCCCCGTAGATGCGCCCGATGAAGTTCTGCGGGCCGGCGCTGTAGAGGTCGGGGTCGAGCTCGTGGAAGAAGTCGAGCTGGCGGCCGGCCGGCGCGGCGGCGACCTCCCGCTCGACCTGGCGGCGGACCTGCCGGGCGAGCTGCCGTCCGGCCTCGGCGTGAGCGGTGACCAGCCCCAGCTCCCGCATCTGGTGGTAGGCGTCGTCGAGCTTCGCGGGCGCGGGCTCGAGCAGGACGGTGAGGCCGACCCGGCGCAGCCCGGCCGGCACATCGCGGGGGACGCTGGCCGGCATCACCACGAGGTCAGGGCGGTAGTCGACGATCGCCTCGATGTTCGGCTGGTAGGAGGAGAGGTCGGTCCGCGGCACCTCGGGCGGGTAGTCGGATTCGTCGTCGACCGCGATCACCTGCTCGCCGGCGCCGACCGCGAACAGCGTTTCCGTCGCCGAGGGCGAGAGCGAGACGATCCGCGTCGGCCGCTCCTCCACGGTGACGCTCTGCCGCGCGTCCTCGACGGTGAGCGGGAACGCCCCTTCAGCTCCGGAGGACTCCGACGACGAGCCACCGGACGACTCCCCACAACCGGCAACGCCCAAAGCCAGCACCGCCAGCACTACCGCCGCTCTACTCGATCCCATTGAAACCTCCGCGTGCTTGGCGAAGGGAGGGTCAGCCCGAACGGAGGAGATCCGAACGCACCGCCCCTTCCTTCGAGGGCCGATCCGTCGACACGGGTCAGGCGACCTGGCTCATCCCCTCGCAAGGGGCATCGCAGTTGCGGGACAGCGCCGGATTCACACCGGCTTCGCTGACGTCCTGCCAGCCGGGAGGTATGTGCCCGACCGCCAGCGACCTTAACAGGGGGCCGGGACGAAGTCGGCTCGCGCTACTTGCGCTTGATCACGACGACGATTTTGCCGGCGATGGTGCAGCGCTTGATGCTTTCGGACAGCCTGCTCGCAATTGCGGTCTGCACCTTGATCGTGTCGCAGCCACCGCCGATCGTGATCGTGCGGGAAAGTCGCTGGCCCGGTTTCAGGCTTAGGAATCTGGGAGCGTTGGCTCCGAGCGGCACCATCAGCTCACCCCCTGGCAGTGGCAGCGTGCCGACGTTCGCCCCCTGCTTCTCATTGGCCGCTCGCAGCGTCGGCCGGTTCTCGAGGCACGACTGCGTCTGGGAGGCCCCGCCTTTGCGGATGAACGAGACCATCACGCCGCGTCCGAGCGGGGCGAGATCGACGTCTCCCTGGTCCTCGACCTGCGGGGTCAGCAACACCCCCAGCTTGCCCTTCAGCGTCCGGCAATCGGGCTCGGGCGGCTCCGGCTCGGGTCGCGTCGGCGGGCAGTAGTTCGTCGTCTGAAAGCCGCCGACGCTCGCCTTGTGCTTTGCCTCTCCCCCGATCGCGAAGGGCATCGTGACGGCGCCGCCGATGATGTTCACCACGGCCCGCCGCGGTTTCCCCAACTCGAACGAAAGTTCCTCGCTCACCGTCTTCGCGTATCCGGGTATGCACGCCTGCTGGTCGTCCCAGGTCCAGTTGAAGTCGACGTAGCCGGCAGCGTCGATGGTGACCGGGTAGCTGTCGATCTTCGGCACTTTCGGCAGCTTGGGAATCCTCGGAATCGTCACGCTCCCAGCCGCGCTCGGCAATGCCCCAAGCGCCGCGATCGCGGTGACGACTACGGCGGCGAAGGTTCGAAGGGACATGTCAGGAACCTAGCGGGGCAACGTCAGGTTTTCGACGAATTGGACGAAGTGCGGCCAATAGTCGGCACCGGCGGGACCCGCGTGCGGGACAGGGATGCCGGCAAAATGGAGGTCGGGTCCGAGGCTCTCGAGCAGCAGGCGCCGCTCCAGCTCGAGCAGCGCCATCCAGCGCTCGAGCGGAATCGCGATGCGCTGCTCGTTACCCAGCGTGGTCGTGGTGATCACCCCCGCGGCGCGTAGTCCGCCCAGCGCCTCCTGGACGTTCCGCTTCGCATAGGCGCGTCCGGCCCGTCCATAACAGCAGGCTAGCGCCTGGGTTACTCGTCGCCCCAGCGTATTGGCGATCCCGCGAGATGCGTGAGGATCTGGAGCGATCGAAAGAACGACTCCGGCGTCGCCTTCGTTCCTTTTTTTGCATGCTCGAAGAGCACAGCAACGCGATCCGCATACTCCGCGTTGACGATGAAATGGATCTCGGTCTCCTCGCTCCCCAGCTCCTCGCTGATTGGGTCAAAATGGGCGCTCAGTGAGGGACCGGCCTTCGGCGACCACCACTCGAAGCGCTTTTCCTGCCCAGGGAACATTCGGTCGCCGAATGCCACCGCGCGCTCGACCTTCTGACGGACCTTGGCAATAGTTCCGGCCGCGCCGCCGCTTCCGTAGAGAAGCCCGTCGAGGTGCGTCGCGACCTCGCACATCCACACTCGCTGCTGTTCGACCTGGAAGCCGATCACGTCGATCTCACCTTGCCCCTCGGTCTGGGTGCCGTATACGACGAAGTCGCATTTCTCTCCGTATCGGAGATAGGCGCCAACGAGGCTCTCCCCCATGTCCAGTGGCCTCGCGATGCCTACGACCCGCCCTCAGTTGTCGCGATCTCCGTGAACCGACAAAGCGCATTCACCAGTCGCATCTGCTCAATCGAGGTGGCATGGATGTCGAGCAGTCGCGGACTGCAAACGAGAACCGCGAGGCAGCGGGCGCGCGAGATCGCAACGTTGAGGCGGTTGCGGCTGAAGAGGAACTCGACGTTGCGGGGGATCTCCTCGCCGCTGGAGGTCGCCATCGAGAAGAAGGCGACTTGCGCCTGCTGGCCCTGGAACTTGTCGACGGTGCCGACCCGGACGCCGGCGGGAAGCCGGTCTCGAAGACAGCGGACCTGCGCGTTGTACGGAGCAAGGACGAGGATGTCCTCGGGGCGCAGCGGATGCTCGTCGCCCTCGCAGTCGGTGTAGCTCGCCCCCGAGAGCAGCGGCTCAATCGCCGCGGCGATCCGATCCGCCTCCTCCAGTGAGGACTGCGATCGACCCTCGTGCTCGACCGACAGCCAACGCAAGCCAGTCCCCGTTAACTCTCCCGGCGCCTCGACCCGCTGCAGCTCGCGGCCCGGCGCCGAGTGAAGGCGCCCGTCATACATCAGCTCGGAGACAAAGCTGCAGACCTCGGGATGGAGACGGAAGGTCTGCTCGAGGAAGACGCCGTGAGCGGGGTCGATCGTCTGCGATTCGCCAAGCAGATGCTCCAGCACCGAAAGGGATGAGCCCTCCGGGTGCGCCGCCTGAGCGACCTGTGGAAGCTGCTGCGGGTCGCCCAGGAGAACCACATTCCGAGCGGCCGTCGCAAGCGCCAGCGCGTCGGCGAGCGAGATCTGCCCGGCCTCGTCGACGAAGAGGAAGTCGAGCGGCGCCGTGTCCTCGCGGCAGTAGTGCCAGGCGGTGCCGGCGGTGAGGCTCGCCTCAGGGTCGTTGAGCTCCCCATTGTCGTCGACCGACTCGATCAGACCGTGTGGCGACTCGTACTCGGAATCTGGATTGTCCGAGCACTTCTTGAGCCCCTTGAACACGGCTCCCCGCTCGTGGGCCACCTCCTCCACCTCGTCAAGCAGGTTGTGGATCACCTTGTGGCTGGAGGAGGTCACGCCGACCCGCGCTCCCCTGCCGATCAGGTCGACGATGAGGCGCGCGCCGGTCCAGGTCTTTCCCGAGCCGGGCGGGCCCTGGATGAAGAGATGGCTGTCATCGAGGGATGCGACGATCTCCTTCAGCTCCTCGATCTCCATTCCTTGGCGATCGATCGCATCTCCCGGCTTGCGATCGGAGACGCGCGGCGGGTCACGGCGAAGGATGCGGCGAGCGGCCGCAAAGCGGGCACCGGGCGTGGGTTCGGCGGGACCCTCAACCAGCGCAGCGGCGAGCCGACGCAGCGCTCCCTGCTGCTCGGGCGTCGAGTAGGGCCGGCCGGGGATCAGCGCCTCGGGAAACGGGCGCTGCTGAAGCTTCGGCCCGCGCTTCAGCTCGAGCCAGCCCTGCTCGACATCGAGCGCCACGATCGAGCCGGGGTTGCCGCCGTCGATGGGGTCGACAGCGTCGGAGCCTGACCCCATCTTCGTCTCCTGTGGCGGGAAGGTCAGCCGCTCGACCAGCGACTTTTTCTCCTGCCTGGGCGGCGTCGCTTCGTCATGCACGAGCAGGGATAGGCAGTCGGCGTCTTCTTTGAGGACGTCGAGCGTCATATCCATGCGCTCGAAGAGCGCCCACCAGACCGGCCGCGCCTCGCGGTGGTGGTACTCGAGCAGCTGCGCCATTTGAAAGCGCGCCCGCTGGCCGTGGTCACCCAGGGTTGACTCATCCGCGACACCGTCCAGGAGTGCCCGCATCAGGGCCTCATTCTCCTCCCGGATCGCCAGCGCCTTCTCACTTGGCTCTTGGTGCTCGCTCTCAAACCACTGGATCCACCGCGCCTCCTCCCAACCCTCGAACTCACCCTCGGCCTCCTCACGTAGACCCAGCAGCCAGTCGCGGAGCTCCAGGGTCGAGACGCAGTCGTCGCGGTTGTAGGCGGCGATCTCCTCGAGGATCTTCGGGTCGTCCTCCTCCAGCCAGCGCTCGAACATCACGACCGAGTCGCCACCGTCAGTTACCGCCGTGTCGCGCGTATCCATGTAGAAGGCCTCGACCTTCTTGATCGAGTAGCTCGGCTGCGAGATCAGCATCGCCTCGCGCACGACCTTGAAGAGGTCGACGAAGACCTCGTCGCGCAGAAGCTGGTCGAGCTCCTCCTCGCGCGTGCCGTGGGCTCCTGCGATGCGCTTGAGCGCGGTGACCTCGTAGTGGTTGTAGTGGTAGATATGGAGACTGGGGAACGCTTTGCGGCGCTCGGTGACGAAGTCGACGAACCGCTCCAGGGCTTGCTTCTCCTCGGCGCGGTCGCAACCCCAGATCGCCGTGAACTCGGCGCCGCCCCCGTTCGCCGTGACGAGGCCGAAGAGGTACTCGAGGCCGCCATCGTCGAAGAGCGGGTCGCCCTCCATGTCGAAGAAGACATCGCCCTCGTCTGGGCGTGGGAGCCGCGCGAATCCTTTCCCCTGTTCCGGAAGTCGCAACTGGTAGCTGTTCTTGCCGCTCTCACGAGTGCCGAGCTGCAGGGCCGCCTGTTCGTGCAGGCGCTCCAGCACTTCGAGATCGATGCCCTTGACCGCCAGGTTCTGAGCGCGGCCAAGTGCGGCGAGGGTCTCGACCCCCGCCGCCCGCAGCAGCTCGCGCTGGCGGGAGGTGATGTTCGCGACCAGGCTGAGGTGGTCATCGGCCTCCCGCTTGGCGTCGCAGACCGAGCGCCAGCGACAGATTTCGCAGTGCGCGACAGGCTCCGGGTAAGTGCTCCGCGTGTCGTCTGCAAGCTCCGCGAGGAAGGCGGCACGGACGCGGCGGAAGTAAGCCGAGAACTCGGCCAGCCGAAAGGTGCGCTGCTCCTCGTTGCCGAGGATGACGTGGATGTGCTCCGGCTCTACCCCCTGGACTGCGGCCACCAGCTCGCTGTAGAAGCAGAGCTGGAGGACGAAGTAAGGCTTGGCCCGGCGGGCGAGCTTCGTATCGGCTACCTCGTAGCTGAAGTCACCGAGTGAAGAGGGCCGATTGACCCGAAAGAGGAAATCGGCGTGGCCGCGCAGCCCGTCCCGGAAGAAAGTTGCCTGGTAGATGACCTCGCGCCCGGCGCGCATCGCCTCCTCGGTCTCGACCGAGATTGCCTCCAGGGCCTCGACCGAAGAATCGCCGGGTTCGGAAATCTCGGCGACGTCCCTGCCGGCGGCCCTCAGCGCCTCGAGGTAGCGCAACTCGAACTCGTCCCCCTTGCGCGCGAGCAGCTCGGCGTCCGCTCCTCGCTCCGGAGCCGCCTCGATCTCTCCCTGCGCCCGC
The DNA here is from genome assembly GCA_049790835.1 of Solirubrobacterales bacterium. Classification (GTDB taxonomy): domain Bacteria; phylum Actinomycetota; class Thermoleophilia; order Solirubrobacterales; family 70-9; genus VAYN01. Next base: position 274 of record JBAQZI010000195.1, on the reverse strand, counting down.
GCCAAATCGAGCGCCGTCAGGTGAGAACAGGCGAGAAAGTTGTTGAGATCGCTCGCCGAGAGGGTTAGCTGGCCATCAGTCAGCTGCATCGATCCGCCCCTACCAATGGGCACCTAGCCGCGATCAAGATTCTCCCCCTCCCACACAGGTTGCTCCTATGTCAAGCCGCCACCGCGAATTGCGGGGTCAGCTTGCCTCTCTGAGTGTCGACGGTGGTCATGGATATCTCTCTTTCAGGATTGACCAAAAGCTTCCAAACCCGGCGTGCGAGGTG
>JBAQZI010000194.1:0-2701 GCA_049790835.1 Solirubrobacterales bacterium | reverse complement strand
CCGCTGGCCCGCCGCCTCCTCGCCGGCTCGCTCGACCGCGCCGTCGACGTCGCCGCGACCCTCGAGCTGCGCGGCTACGGCCTCGAAGCCCCCAAGCCTCGGCGCCGCCGCCTCGCTGATGGGTCTTGGCCCTCCCGGGGACCATCCTTCAGCCGTCCCTCTCGCTACGACCGTCGCTTTTATCTCGTCGGGACGCTGATCCTGACCGCCGCGATCGCCGCCAGTCTGTTGGGCGCCGACGACTTCGACGCCTATCCGACTATCCAGCTCGGCTTCGGCGCCGCCATCCTCGTCCTCTCGGTCCTGCTCGTCCTCAGCGGCCTCGCTCCACTGCGCCGCGCGGCCAAGCGTCGGCCCGTCGAGGCCGCAGGGGGTCCCGGTGGCTGAGCTCGCGATCCGCCGCGGTCTCGCTCCCGCCCTCGCGGTCGAGGCCCTGGGGTACGCCTACCCGCGCGGGCGCCGGCCAGCCCTCGCCGGGGTTTCCCTGGAGATCGCCGCCGGCGAGTTCGTCCTCCTGGCCGGCAGCTCCGCCTCCGGCAAGTCAACGCTGCTCAAGGCCGCCTGCGGCCTGGTCCCTCACTTCCACGGTGGTGAGATCGAGGGCGCCGTCACCGTCGCCGGCCTCGACGCGATCGAGTCGGGGCCCGGCGAGCTTGCCGCCGTCGTCGGCTATGTGGCCCAGGACCCCGAGACCCAGGTCGTCTCGACCACCGTCGCCGCCGAGATCGAGCTGCCCCTGGAGATGCGCGGCGACGAACCCGCCTCCACCGCCCGGGCGGTGGAGGAGGTGGCCCTGGCCCTCGCCATCCCGCACCTGCTCGACCGCACCGTCGACACCCTCTCCGGCGGTGAGCTCCAGCGCGTCGCCCTGGCTGCTGCCCTGGTAACCCGGCCCCGGCTCGTTCTCCTCGACGAGCCGACCTCCCAGCTCGATCCCGTCGCCGGCGACGAGCTGATCTGGCTGCTGAGGAGGCTCAACGAGGAGTGGGGAGTAGCCGTCCTCCTCGCCGAACACCGCCTCGAGCGCTGCCTCGCCGCCGCCGACCGAGTCGTCGCCATGGACTCAGGCACCATCACCTTCGACGGCTCCCCGAGCGAGTTCCTGTCTTGGTCCCACGCTTGCGATCCAGCTCTGACCACCCCGGCTGCTCGCCTTTTCTCGTTCGCCGGGATCGAGCCGCTTCCCACTGGCGTCCGTCAAGCCCGCCAACTCCTCGCTGAAATCAGCCCGACCGTCGCGGGGGCGGGTACCCCCTCCGAACGTCTTCAACCTCTCGGCTTGTGCGCCCACGGCCAGCCGCAAGCTCTGCACCCGAGCAGGTTAAGAGAGGAGGGGGTACCCGCCCCCGCTAGGCCCGCCTTGGAGACCCGAGGGCTGTGGGTTGAGCTGGTCCGAGGGGATGAGCCGCGGGATGTCCTACGCGGCATCGATCTGGCGGTAAACCGGGGGGAGCGCGTCGCGCTGATGGGTCGTAACGGTGCTGGCAAGAGCACGTTGCTGAAGGCGGCAGCCGGACTGATCGAGGCGGCGCGCGGCAAGCTCACGGTGTCGGCCGGCATGGCATTGCTGACTCAGAACCCGAGCGACTATCTGGTGCGGGAGCGAGTTGGGGACGAACTGCCGGGTGAGGCTGGCATGGCTGCGTTGCGCGTCGTCGGCCTCGAGCACGCCGTCGACGCCGACCCGCGCGACCTCTCCGGCGGCGAGCGGCAGCGGCTGGCCCTGGCGATCGCGTTGGCGGGGCAGATGGAAGGCGAGGCGCTCCCCGGGCTGGTGGCCCTGGACGAGCCGACGCGCGGGATGGATCGAGGCCGCAAAGGTGAGCTGGTCGACCTGGTCCAGGGCCTGGCCGCGCGTGGTGCCGGCGTTGTCATCGCCACCCACGACGTCGAGTTCGCCGCCGAATTCGCCGAGCGCGTGGTCCTGCTCGGTGCCGGCGTCGTCATCGCCGACGGCCGCGCCGACGAGGTGCTCTCCGGCGGCTGGTACTTCGCCACCGAGGTCGCCCGCGTGCTCGACCTGCCCGGCATCGTCACTCCCGAGCAGGGCGCCGCCGTCCTCCTCGGTGAAGCTGGAGAGGCGGGATGAGCTGGGAGCTGGCCAGCTTCCTCATCCTCGGCGCCGGCCTGCTCGCCGGCTTCGCCTGGTACGAGCGCTCGCGGCCGCCCTCCCAGGTCGTCGCCCTGGTCGCGGCGCTGGCGGCGTTGGCGATCGCCGGCCGCATCGCCTTCGCCGCCTTTCCCAACGTCAAGCCGACGACCGACATCGTCATCTTCGCCGGCTACGCGCTCGGCGGCGCCCCCGGCTTCGCCGTCGGCGCGCTTGCCGCGCTCGTCTCCAACCTCTGGTTCGGCCAGGGGCCCTGGACTCCCTGGCAGATGGCGGGCTGGGGCCTCTGCGGCATTCTCGGCGCGGCGCTGGCGCTGGGCGGCCGCAACGTCGGCCGCCTCGGCCTCGCCCTCACCTGCGGCTTCGCTGGCATCGCCTACGGCGCTCTGCTCAACTTCTCCCTGATGGCGACCTACGGAGGGGACCTATCGCTGGAGCGCTTCGGCGTGCTGATGGCGCGCGCGATCCCGTTCGACCTCGCCCACGCCGCCGGCAACTTCGCTCTGGCCCTGATCGCCGGCCCCGCCCTGGTGCGGATGCTGACCCGCTTCCGCGAGCGCTTCGAGTGGGGCAGGCGGGACCGCCCGGCGC
>JBAQZI010000193.1:0-29233 GCA_049790835.1 Solirubrobacterales bacterium | reverse complement strand
GACCAGGCGGCTGAGCGCGGTCGCGACCGGCAGCGCCGCGCCGTCGAGCGAGCGGGCCGGCTCGACTCCCCGCACCGATCCGGTCAGGAAGACCTCGTCGGCGCCAAAGAGGTCCCGCAGCCGCAGGCGCTCTTCCCGCACCTCGATGCCCGCGTCGCGCGCGACCTCGATCGCGGCGGCTCTGGCTGTGCCGGGCAGGATCCGACCGTCGGCCGCGGGTGTCTTCAGCACCCCCTCGAAAGCCGCGAAGACGTTGGCGCGCCCGGCCTCCAGCACCTCCTCGCCGCGGTCGACGAGCAATGGCACCGTGGGGCCCGTGGTCTCGCCGAGGTGGTGGCGGTCAGCCCACTTATGGGGACCGAGGCCGCCGGGGTAGGGCAGCGACCGCAGCCGCGCCGCGCGCTCCCAGCCAGGAAAGAAAGCGGCGGGGTCGACGTCCTCGGACGCCAGGCGCGCCTCGGGGGTGCCGGCGACCATGGTGACCGTGATCCGCAGCCGTCCCAGGCTCGTGCGCCGGGCGCGCTTGCGCACCTTGCCGGCCAGGTCCGGCGGCGGCCCGGCGCCGAAGAGGAGCTCCATGCTGTTGGCGAGGCGGTCGAGGTGGGCATCGAGCTCGACCGGCTCCCCCGCGGCGACCAGCAGCGTCTCGAACAGGCCCTGAGCGGGGTCGGGCGGGCTGGGCTCGATCATCGCGGGGGTATTTTGCTTGGCCATGCCCTGGACATGCTGACACTGCTGATCGACAACTACGACTCCTTCACCTACAACCTCTTCCAGCTGCTGGCGGAGGAGAACGGCAGGGAGCCCATCGTCGTCCGCAACGACGAGGCCAGCTGGGAGCAGCTCGCCGAGCTCGGATTCGACAACGTCGTCCTCTCGCCGGGGCCGGGCCGCCCCGAGCGCCGGCGCGACTTCGGCGTCTGCGCCGAGGCAATCCGCCGCTGCGAGGCACCGCTGCTGGGGGTCTGCCTGGGGCACCAGGGGCTCGGCTGGGTGCATGGCGGCCAGGTGGCGCCGGCGCCGGAGCCGATGCACGGGCGGGTGCGTGCGGTCGAGCACGCCGGCGCCCGGCTCTTCGCCGGCATCCCGACCCGCTTCGAGGCGACCCGCTACCACTCGCTCTGCTTGGCGCGGCCGCTGCCGGCGGAGCTGAAGGAGATCGCCTGGGCCGACGACGGGGTCGTGATGGCGGTGGCCCACCGCTCGCGCCCCCAGTGGGGCGTCCAGTTCCACCCGGAGTCGATTGCCACCGAACACGGCCGCCGCCTGCTCGCCAACTTCCGCGACCTGACCGCGTGCCAGCCGTTCCGCGGTTCCATATCCACGAAATACGTGGGAAAGGAACCGCGCGATAGGGGGGAGCCGAGGGTCGGGGCACTGACGTTGCGGTGGCGGCGCCTGGGCGACCCGGTCGATTCCGCCCACGCCTTTAAGGCGCTCTACGACGACAGCCCCAACGCCTTCTGGCTCGACAGCGGCTCACCCGCCAACGGCGGTCGCTTCTCCTTCATGGGTGACGCCTCGGGCCCGCTCGGGGCGACGATCTCCTACGACGTCGACGCCGGCGAGGTAACGGTGGAGTGCGGGGAGGAGACCGAGGTCCTGGCCGAGTCAATCTTCGGCTACCTGGAGCGCGAGCTGGCCCGCCTGCGTCCCCTCGCTGTCGACCTCCCCTTCGACTTCAACTGCGGCTTCGCCGGCTACCTCGGCTACGAGGCCAAGGCCGACTGCGACAGCCCCAACACCCACAGCTCGCCCCTGCCCGACGCCGCCTTCATCCTCGCCGACCGCCTGATCGCGTTCGACCACGAACTGGGTCACACATATCTCCTCAGCCTCTGCGATCCAGAGACCGAGCAAGCCTCCGAAGCCTGGCTTGCCGCCACCGCCGCCAGCCTCTCGACCCTGAAACCCAGCGCCGGGTCGACCCTGGGGCCTGAGCCCTCGCCAGTCCTACGCCTCGCCCGGTCCCACCCCCAGTACCTCGCCGACATCGCCACCTGCGAGCAGCGCCTGCGCGAGGGCGAAAGCTACGAGCTCTGCCTGACCAACTCGATCGCGGCCGAGCTCGACACCGACCCGCTCGCTCTCTATATGGAGCTCCGTCGCGTCAACCCGGCGCCCTTCGCCTCCTACCTGCGCTTCGGCGACCTCGCCGTGCTCAGCTCCTCGCCCGAGCGCTTCCTCAAGGTCGATCGGGAGGGAGGGGCGGAGGCGAAGCCGATCAAGGGCACGAGCCCGCGCGGCGCCAGCGCCGACGAGGACACCCGGCTGGCGGCGCGCCTGCGCGACGACGAGAAGAACCGGGCCGAGAACCTGATGATCGTCGACCTGCTGCGCAACGACCTCGGCTCCGTCTGCGCGGTCGGCAGCGTCGAGGTCCCCAGCCTGATGGCGGTCGAGAGCTACGAGACCGTGCACCAGCTCGTCTCCACCGTGCGCGGGCGGCTGCGCGAGGGCAGCGGCGCCGTCGAGTGCGCGCGCGCCTGCTTCCCGCCCGGCTCGATGACCGGCGCCCCGAAGCTGCGCTCGGTCGAGATCCTCGACCGCCTCGAGGGCCGCGCCCGCGGCGTCTACTCGGGGGCGATCGGCTACTTCGGCCTCGGCGGCGGCTGCGACCTCAGCGTCACGATCCGGACCATCGTCCTCGACGGCGACGCGGCCACGATCGGCGCCGGCGGCGCGATCGTCCTCCAGTCCGACCCCGAGCAGGAGTGGGGGGAGATGCTGCTGAAGGCGTTGGCGCCGCTGCTGGCGATCGACCCCCGGGCCGACCCCGCGTCTATATCCTTGAGCGACCCGCGCCGCGCGGCCGATTCGCCGCCGCCGGCATCAGCCCACGACTTGACGAGCTAGGAGCCATGGCCGTAGACACCGCCGCCTACAGCGAGCAGACCGACCTTCAGCGCGACATCACCGAGATGGTCCGTCAGTTCGCCGACGAGAAGATCATCCCCAACGCCGAGCACTTCGATCACGAGGACTCCTTCCCGGAGCAGATCGTCGAGGAAATGAAAGAGCTCGGTCTCTTCGGCGTCACCATTCCCGAGGAGTACGGCGGCATGGGGCTCGACCTGACCACCTACGCGATGATCGTCGAAGAGCTCTCGCGCGGCTGGATATCGATCTCCGGCGTCGTCAACACCCACTTCATCGGCTCCTACCTCTTGATGAAGTTCGGCACCGACGAGCAGAAGCAGTACTTCCTGCCGAAGATGGCGACCGGCGAGATTCGCGCCGCCTTCTCGCTCTCGGAGCCCGAGGTCGGCTCCGACGTCCAGGGCATCAAGTCCAACGCCAAGAAGGGCGAGGACGGCAACTGGGAGTTGAACGGGCAGAAGATGTGGGTCACCAACGGGCTCGGCTCCAGCGTCGTCTTCGTGCTGATGAAGACCGACCCCAAGGTCGAACCGGCCTACAAGGGCATGACCTGCTTCATCACCGAGAAGAAGCCCTGGGAGGAAACCCAGACCGGCGACTTCGAGGGCCTGATCGTGCCGCCGAAGATCAAGAAGATGGGTTACAAGGGCGTCGAGTCGACCGAGCTCGTCTATGACGGCTACAAGTGCCCGCCCGAGCGCGTGCTCGGCGGCGAGGAGGACGGCGTCGGCCAGGGCTTCAGCCAGATGATGGACGCGCTCGAGGTCGGCCGCGTCAACGTCGCCGCCCGCGGCGTCGGCATTGCCCAGCGCGCCCTCGAGCTCGCCCTCCGCTACAGCCAGGAGCGCAAGACCTTCGGCAAGCCGATCGCCCAGCACCAGGCAATCCAGTTCAAGCTCGCCGACATGGCGACCAAGATCGAGGCCGCCCGCCTGGTCACCCGCAAAGCCGCGCGCATGAAGGACGCCGGCGAGCGCTCCGACCTCGAGGCCGGCATGGCCAAGCTCCTCGCCTCGGAGACCGGCAAGGAGTGCGTCGAGGACTGCTTCCGCATCCACGGCGGCTACGGCTACTCGAAGGAGTACGAGATCGAGCGCCTCTACCGCGACGCGCCGCTGCTGCTGATCGGCGAGGGAACCTCGGAGATCCAGCGCATGGTTATCGGCAAGAAGCTCTTGCAGCGCCACAAGATCTAGCGAAGACGCTGCAAACCGGTGCCTGGCGGCGTCCTCGGGCGGCCGGGTCGGTCATGCACGTGAGCGCACTCCCTCGCCGGCCGCTCCGCGTCCTTACCGGGCTTGGTTTTCGCGCCCTCGCTTAGATCAGGAGCCGGTGCGAGTTCTCGTTTTGGGTCTGACCCCCGGTGCGGGTCTGGGTTCCGGTGTTCGTGTTGGTGTCGTTGTCGTTGGTGGTTCCGCGGGTCGAGTTGCCGTTGCGGCTGGTGTCGTCGGTTCCGAGCTGGGTGTTCGTGTTCGTGTCGCTGTCGGCGGTGGTTCCGCGGGTTGACTGGCCGTTGGCGCTGGTCAGGTCGGTTTTCGCGGCTTCGGCGACGCTGTCGTCGTCATCGCCATCGCCACCACTGCCGGGACCGCTGCTGTCGCCGTCGTCATCGCCGCCGCCGGGGCCGCTGTTGCTTCCCTTGGCGATCGCCGCCGGCAGGTCGCCGATCAGGCCCGCCGCGTTGGCGGCGAAGAAGAGTGGCGTTGCCGCGAGCACGAGCAGCGCCAGCGCCAGTGCTCCCGAGCGGCGCAGGGTCGAGGCCTGGCCGGGAAGCAGGGCCTCGTCCGCCTGCAGGCTGCCGAAGACACGAGCCGCTGCCGGCATGGCTCTGGGGTCTCTGGTCGTCGTGGACATCGTCTTTCCCTCCTTGTCGGGTCGGGTTCCGTTACCCGTTCTCCAGCTTGAAACACAAGGGCGCGACGAAGATCACGCTCAGGTTCCAAGCGCGCCGCGGCGGCCGAGCTTGAGCTTGCGCGGCTGGGCGTCGATCAGAGGCTGCAGGCGCTCCACGACCTCGCCGCAGCTGGGTCGCGCCGCGGGATCGCGGGCCAGCATCTCGAAGACGAGGTCCCGGAGCTCGGCGGGGACGTGCGAAGGCAGCTCCCGCGGGTCTTCGACCAGCTGCGGGAAGCGCTCCGGCCCGCCGTCGCCGCTGCCGGCGGCGAACGGCTTCTCGCCGGCGACCGCGTGGAAGAGCGTCGCCCCGAGCCCCCAGGCGTCGGCCGCCGGGCCGATCTCGCCGTCGCCGACGCACTGCTCCGGGGCCATGTAGGGATCGGTGCCGAGCGGGCCCTCGGTCCGCGCCGCGCGCTCGAGCGTGCGGGCGATGCTGAGGTCGAGCAGGCGGGGCGGCAGGCCCATGACGATGTTGTCGGGCTTGACGTCGAGGTGGACGTAGCCGGCTTGCACCATGTACTGGAGCGCGCCGGCCACGTGCGCCGCCAGTGGCAGCACCTGCTGGGGGGAGATCGCGCCGTCGCGCTTGATCAGGCGCCGCAGCGAGGGCCCGTCGAGGTGCTCCAGCAGCAGGTGCGGCCGGGGACCGTCGAGCACGGCGTCGAAGCAGCGCACCAGGGTCGGGTGGGCAAGCGCGTCGAGGGCATCGGCCTCGAGCGCGAGATCGCGCAGCGCCTTCTCGTCCTCCGCCTGGTCGGGGCGCAGGACCTTCGCCACCCCCAGCGCGTAGAGCGATGCGTCCCAGACCAGGCAGACCTCGTAGCGGTTGCCACCCCCAATCGCCTTCAGCACCCAGCGGCCGGGGCCGATTTCCTCGCCCTCCTCGAAGTCCCAGCTTGCGTACTCGGTCACGGCCCAAGGGTATGCGCTGGGGGGACTCGGCTAGCATCGAAGCCGATGGCCGATACGAGAGCTCTGATCGAGACCGCCATAACGCGTTTTCAGGCCGAAGTCCCGGCGCTGGAAAAGCTGAAGCTGGTCTTCGGCCTGCAGCTGAAAGCCCATCACGACATCCAGCTCTACCGGGTCGAGCTGCCGGGCCCGAAGATCAAGAAGGACCTTTCCCAGGACGAGCGGGTGCTGGTCGAAATCGACCGGCCCCAGTTCAACGAACTGGCCGAGAAGGGCACGATCAAGAGCTACCGCAAGGCGGTCGAGACGGGCCACATCAAGGCCAGCGGCGATTCGAACGTCCTCAAGCTGATCGCCCAGGTGGTCGAACGGCAAGAGGAACGGGCGAAGCTCAAGAAAGTCCACTAGCGGCGACCTCCCATCGCCAGGCTTGGTCTGGCCGGTCGCCGCCCACGCCGGTGCCCTCGCAACCGCTAGTCGGACCGCAGGCGGATAGGATCCCGCGCCGCTAAACCGACAGGAGACGAGACCAGATGAGCGACGAGAAGCACGAGTTCACCACCGACCAGGCCGAGCGCGAGGCGTCCGGCGCGCACACCTACGGGCGCTACCTCGAGGAGTTCGAGGTCGGCGCGACCTACAAGCACTGGCCGGCCAAGACCGTGACCGAGGCGGACGACCACCTCTTCTGCCTGATCACGATGAACCACCACCCACTGCACGTGAACGACGTCTACGCGAAGCAGTCCCAGCAGGGTCGCAACGTCGTCGTCGGCCCGCTCGTCTACTCGCTGGCCCTGGGCATGTCGGTCTCCGACGTCTCCGGCAAGGCGATCGCCAACCTCGCCACCGAAGAACTCAGCCATCCCAACCCGGTCTTCCACGGCGACACCCTCTTCTGCGAGACCGAGGTCCTCGACGTGAAGCCGTCGAAGTCGAAACTCGACCGCGGCGTCGTCAAGGTCCACACCCGCGTCCTCAACCAGGACGGCGTCCTCGTCGCCGAGTTCAAGCGCCTGGTCCTTGTCCCCCGCCGCGAGCACGGCGACGCCACGGCCGCCGACAACGTCGACTGACGGGCCCGACGCATCGCCGTGACGGTTCGGTAGGCCCTTTGCCAGTGAAGCGTCCCCCCGTGCGCACCACAGGCGCGGCCTTCCCAACCAGAGTCCGGACCCATGTCCGGACTCCGGAGCCCCTCCTCCGAACTGCATCAAATTTCCTGGCTGGCAGGCAGGAAATTTGATGCAGTTCGCCCAGGGAGGGGGTCCCGGTGAGAGACCGGGACGCGACGGCCGTGATTCGGGCTCTGGCCGAGGCCCAGCACGGGGTTGTCTCCACGCGACAGATCCTTGAACTTGGGATCGGCGAGAACGTGGTTTGGAGTCGCCAGCAGGGCGGACTGTTGATTCCGCTGTACCAAGGAGTCTTCGCTCTAGGCCACCAGTGCCTTAGCCGGAAGGGGAGATGGATGGGAGCTGTACTGGCTTGCGGGCCGGGTGCGGTGCTCTCGCATTTCAGTGCTGGGCATCTTTGGGATCTGTGTGGCTCGTATGGACCGGTGGAGGTGTTGCGCCGCTCAGGAGGAGCTACGCACGAGGGCGTGCGACTGCACCAGACGCGCCGCCTGGAGCCACACGAAGTGACGGTGGAGAAGGGAATACCGGTGACTTCCGTGGAGCGTGCGCTGCTCGACTTGGCGGGTCGGGTCGATTCAAAGCGACTGGAGCGCATGCTCGTTCAGGCCTACAAGAGCGGCCGCCTCTCCTGGCCGGCACTTGACCACATCCTCACCAGGAGGCGAGGTTGCAAGGGCGCCGGTCGCTTGCGACGGATCGCCGTCGAAGTCGATCCCGGGGTGCTCGAAACCCGATCGGTGACGGAGATCGACTTTCTGGCCCTCTGGCGGCAGACGGAGATGCCACAGCCAGCAGTCAATGTCCTGGTTGGGGGTCACCTCGTCGACTTCCTCTGGCCGCGAGAGAAAGTGATCGTCGAAACCGACAGTTGGGGCTTCCATGGCGATCCACAGTCGTTCGAGCGGGATCACGAAACCGACGTCGATCTCGTCGCCGCCGGCTATGACGTACACCGAGCCACCTACAAAATCCTCGACCGCGACCCCGACCGGTTCATCGCCAACGTTCGCCGCGCTCTGCTGACCCGAACTGCATCAAATTTCCCCCCCGCCGGCCCGGAAATTTGATGCAGTTCGGCCCGGCCTGGTTCTGTCCGGCCTTGTGGGACCGGATAGGGCGACTCAGTGGGCCTCGTCGGAGGCGTGGGCCGGGGGGCGGGACTCCTCGGCCAGGGAGGTGATCTCGAGCTGACCGTGGGCGGCCTCTTCGAGCACCTCGGTTGCCTCCTGGGCGGAGCGGGCGTAGAGCTCGACCAGGAGGTGGACGACGATCTGCTCGTCGTCGTGCTTGTGGAAGCGGACGTGGGTGAAGAACTCGCGCACGCCGGCGTCGCCGAAGGCGCCGTAGGTGAGGAACTCGATCGCCTCCGGGCCGGAGCAGGTCTCGACCCGGTCCTGGTCGACCCGGACCGTGCAGGAGGCGACCCAGGGGGTGCCGGCGACCATCCGCTGCCAGCGGTCCTCGATCGCGACCACGCGGTCGTCCTGGAAGGTCAGGTGGGGCTGGTCGTGCATGCAGTCGAGGCACTGCACGACCGATTCCTGGACCTCGTCGACGCCTTCGGCGAGGATCCCGGTCTCGGGGTCGACGCGGCGGATCGCGTCGTAGTGGATCTGGATCTCCAGGCTCTGGGACCAGCAGCGATAGCAGCGCAGCCAGGCTGCTCGGTCTCCGTTCAGCTCGCTCATGACTTCATTGTCGCGTGGCGGCGAGCTCGGCGTCCGGTGGTCTTCACGAACCTGGCCCCGGCCGAGATCGCCGAGCCGGGATTTCGAGGCGTTTCAGGGCATCGACCTGGTCTTTGTCTGAGCCTCAGGCCGTGGCGTGGCGGGAGCCGGGAGTTCCAGGCGCAGTTCGCGTTCGTCGGCCAAGTCCGGAGGGACGAAGGCGTTGGTTTCCTCGAGCATCTGCTCGGCGCGGGGCAGATCGCTCCAGTCGATCGCCACGGCGTAGCGTTGGGCATAGTCGAGAATGCGGACCAGGGGCCGTGGATCGGCATTACGCGAGAGAGCACGCAGGCCCTGCATGTAGTCGTCGCGGAAGCAGAGGGGGATGACGATCCGCTGCAGGTCGACGGCGGTCAGGTCGGCGTTCATCAAGACACGAGCGACGCGGCCATTGCCGTCGGTGAACGGGTGTACCTCGGAGATCAGGAACATCATGAAGATCGCCCTGCTCAAGCCTGCGGGCAGCGACTCGTAATAGTCGAAGCCCGCGATCAGGGTGCCCTCGACCAGGTCGGGATGGACGAAGTTGGTTCCGCCCGCCTGATTCGGCTTGGTCTTGAAGGCGCCGGGGTTGGCGGCTGGCCTGCGGGCGAGCATCAGCGCGTGATGTGAGCGAAGCAGCTCGAGGAGATTGGCGGATTCGGTCGGCACCTCGTCTCTCTTCCTCGGATCGTTGACCAACTCGAACGTTCCGAGGATGTCGTGGGCATCCTCGGACCTGCCCTCTGGGACCACTCCCGCAAAGACGATTTCTTCAGCCTGGGCGAGCTCGAACCGAGTCCCCTCGATCCAGTTCGAGAAGTAGGCCTCGATGAAGGAGAGAGCGGGTAGTGAGTTCGGGCTGGCGGGGCGCCCTGGCGGGGTGCTCGTCAGGAGGCGCGCCTGGAGGGCCTCGAAAAGCCTCAGCCTCCTGGGGTCGAAGCCGAGGCCAAGTCGATGAGCCTGGGCGGCATTGGTGGTGAGCACCGCCCCGATCAGTCCGTCAAGCACGGCCATCTCCTCTGCCGCATCCAGTGGGGCGGCCGCCAGACGGGCTTCGTCGCGAAGCTCGTTGAGGGAGTCGGCTCCCCTGATGGCGGCCATCCGAGTCAGCTCATCCTCCAATTCCGCCCGCGAGAGAGTCCGTGCCGCTTTTCCGTCACGGGCGCGAGAGCGGCGGATGTTGTCGAGGAATCTCCTGCCAGTGCTCGAGAAATGGAGTTGCTCCATGAACGGCATATCGCCGTCGATCGGACCGGGACCTTTGCGTGGACGCAGGATCAGCCCCGGCATCTGGACCGGGCGGCGCCTGCTGTAGCTGGGCCCGGCGTCGAGGAAGAGCGATCCGTCGCCGGATGGCATCGCCTCGAAGGCGCTCCGGTCGGCGACCACTGCGCCGGGGAAGTAGAGCGCCGCGATGCGCTGCCAGTTGCGTCGTGCCACCGCTTCGAGCGGCTCGGCTACGTTGCGGGTATAGAGGCGACTCCCTATTTTCCGCGCCTGCCCGTAGTCCACCGCGCGTCGAACCGCGCGGGAGGTCTCCGCGGTGCTGAGAAATACCTCGGGCTGGTTCTGGATCGAAAAAGCGCGCGTTAGAGCGGCCATGCCGCGTCCGAGTGTAGATTATCCGCGCGTAAGAAGCCAAAACTGACAATAAATCGCGGGTAAGGCTCAGACGCTGGCGCTGGCGCTGGCGCGCTGGCCGACCAGCTCGACGATATCGCCCATGATCTTGTTGATGTCGAAGTCCTTGGGCGTGTAGACCCCGGCGACGCCGCTCTCGCGCAGGCGCTTGACGTCGGCCACGGGAATGATTCCGCCGACGACGACGGGCACATCCACGCCCTCGTCCCGCAGCAGGCGCACGACCTCGGGGATCAGCTCCAGGTGGGAGCCGGAGAGGATCGAGAGCCCGACCACGTCGACGTCCTCCTGCAGTGCTGACTCGGCGATCTCGGCCGGGGTCAGGCGGATCCCCTGGTAGATGACCTCCATGCCGACGTCGCGGGCGCGCAGGGCGACCTGCTCGGAGCCGTTGGAGTGGCCGTCGAGGCCGGGCTTGCCGACGAGGATCTTGATCCGGTGGCCGATCCGCTCCGAGGTCGCCTCGACCTGGGCCCGGATCGCGTCGAGCTGGTCGCGGTCGGAGGCCGGGGCGGCGCCGCTGACGCCGGTCGGGCCGCGGTAGGCGCCGAAGGCCTCGCGCAGGACCTCGGCCCACTCGCCGGTGGTGGCGCCGGCCTTGGCGGCGGCGATCGTCGCCGGCATGATGTTCTGGCCATCGTCGGCGGCGACCTTGGCCAGCTCCTCGAGAGCCGCGCTCACCGCGTCGCCGTCACGCTCGGCCTTCCACTGCTCCAGCGCCTCGATCCGTTCGCGCTCGACCTCGGGGTCGGGGGTGAGGATGCCGCCGTCGGCGCCGGCCGTCAGCGGCGAGTCCTCGGTCTCGGTGAAGCTGTTCTGGCCGACAACCTTGAGCTCGCCGCTCTCGATCCGCGCCACGCGCTCGCGGTGGGACTCGACCAGGCGCGCCTTCATGTAGGGGACGCCCTTGACGGCGCCGCCGTGCTCCTCGACCACCGCCATCTCGGCCCGTGCACCGGCGGTCAGCTCCTCGACCAGGCCGTCCATGACGATGGAGCCCTCGAAGATGTCGGGGTACTCGAGCAGGTCGGTCTCGCTCGCCAGCACCTGCTGGATCCGCAGGCTCCACTGCTGGTCCCAGGGGCGCGGCAGGCCCATCGCCTCGTTCCAGGCGGGCAGCTGCAGAGCGCGGGCGCGGGCGTCGCGACTAAGGGTGACGGCGAGCGCCTCGAGGACGATCCGCTGCACGTTGTTCTCCGGCTGCGCCTCGGTCAGGCCGAGGCTGTTGACCTGGACGCCGTAGCGGAAGCGCAGCATCTTCTCGTCGCTCACCCCGTAGCGCTCGCGGCCGATCTCGTTCCAGAGCGCGCCCATCGTCCGCAGCTTCGCGATCTCCTCGACCAGGCGGATGCCGGCGTTGACGAAGAAGGAGATGCGGCCGAAGACCTTGGCGAAGTCCGCCTCGGCGACCTGGCCACGCGCTTTCACCTCGTCGAGCACGGCGATCCCGGTCGAGAGCGCGTAGGCGATCTCCTGCACCGGCGTCGCCCCCGCCTCCTGCAGGTGGTAGCTGCAGATGTTGGTCGGGTTCCAGCTCGGCACCTCGTTGACGCTGAAGGCGACCATGTCGGCGATCAGCCGCATCGAGGGCTCGGGCGGGAAGGCGTAGGTGCCGCGCGAGAGGTACTCCTTGATGATGTCGTTCTGGGTCGTGCCCTTGAGCTGGGCGCGCTCGACGCCGTTCTCCTCGGCGACGGTGACGTAGAGGCCGAGCAGCCAGGCGGCGGTGGCGTTGATCGTCATCGAGGTGTTCATCTCATCGAGCGGGATGCCGTCGAAGAGCTGGTGCATGTCGCCCTTGTGGGCGACCGAGACGCCGACCTTGCCGACCTCGCCGCGGGCCAGCACGTGGTCCGGGTCATAGCCCGTCTGGGTGGGGAGGTCGAAGGCGACCGAGAGGCCCGTCTGGCCCTTGGCGAGGTTGCCGCGGTAGAGCTCGTTGGAGCGCTTGGCGTCGGAGTGGCCGGCGTAGGTGCGCATCACCCAGGGGCGATCAGGCTTGGAAAGTCGGTGGTCGCTCATCTTTCCTGATGATATTGGTGGAAGCCTTGGCGCAGCCCGAAATCCGCCGTTCAGGCCGCGCCGGCCCGCATCTTTTCGCGCCGCCTGTGTTTAGGCTGCGACCGATGCGATCCAGATTTGCAGCCACTTTCCTTGCCGCCATGACCGGCATCCTGCTCGTCGCCGCCGTCAGCGGCGCGGCGATGATCGGGATCTACCGCAACGGGATGGAGACCACGGCGCAGCGCGCGCAGCTGATCAAACTGGCCGGTGCCAGCTGCACCCGCGGCGGCTCCGAGGGGGCGCTGCGGATCGCGATCGGCAAAGCCACCGACGCCTGCTCCTACCGGACCCCGGTGCTTGGGCGCAACCTCGAGATCTCCGCCACCGAGCGCCTGCTCAGCGGCACCCCGCCGCCACTGCAGCGCAAGGCGTACCTGGCCCTGGAGCTGCGCGCTGGTGCCGGCGCCAAATACCAGCTGCTGGCCTTCCCGCTGCAGCGCAAGGTGCAGCTGGTCAAGGTGACCGGCGAAGGCACCGAGTACCTGGCGATCCAGAAGGACGTCAAAGAGCTGATGGGCATCAACAAAGCCAACGCCCTGCGGCTGCGCGTGCTGAAGCCGGCCAAAGGCCAGGCGCAGCTGTCTGCCTACGTCGGCGGCAACCTCGTCAGCGAAGCCACCGACGAAAGCGCCGGGGACCTCACCGGCGCCGCCTCGGCCGTCGCCGTCGGCGCCATCAAAGGTGCCAACGGCGTCGTCGCCAGCATCGACGACGTCGTCGTCCGTGTTCCGGTCGACTTCGGCGGCTAGGCCGCAGTGACTACATAATCCGCGCCGATGTCGACCAGCACTATCGAGCGCCCCCGCAGTGCCGGCCCGGATTCCGGGTTGGGAGGCTCGTGGAGAGTGATCGTGCGCAATGACAACCGCAACACGTTCGAGCACGTGGCCGCGACGCTGGCGAAGGTGCTGCCGAGCGTCAGTCTCGACCAGGGGCACCGGATCGCCGACCAGATCCACAACAGCGGCCAGGCGATCGTCTGGACCGGCCCGCGCGAGCCGGCCGAGCACTACTGGGCCGAGCTCGACGCCGCCGGCCTGACGATGGCGCCGCTGGAGCGCGCGTAAAACCGATGCGCGGATTCGCCCGGTGAGTGCCGCCCTGCCTTGTCGCTGTGATTTTCGGGCCGCGAGGGCCCAGAAGGGGACGCCGAGCAGGCTCGTCACCCCGGTGCCGATGATCAGGAAGTAGCCGGTTCGGTAGAGCTGGTCGCTGAGGTGCTCGCCCAGACGACCTCGGCTGAGCCAGGAGGAGGCGGTCGGCGAGACTGGGCTGCCGCCCTATTCCGCCGCGAGCAGGGTGTGCCAGGTCGGCAGCAGCGGCTTGTCGTAGAGGTCGATGATGCTGGTCCTCGTGGCCTCGATCTCGGTCGAGAACCAGTAGCGCTCGAAGTCGGCGCGGCGCTCCCAGATCGAGGTCTGCTGGAAGGCCAGGGGGTCATCGATCGCGCGGGTCAGGGACCAGCTCTTGGCGCCGTAGGCGGGCATCTTCGCCGCGGCCGGTTCCCAGAGGTCGAGGAAGCGATCCGCCCGGAAGGGTGAGATGTGCCAGTCGAGCCTGCAGACCTCAGCCATCAGATGCCCCTCTCGAGTTGAAGTTGACTCATGCTCCGACCTCGGCCCTGATTGCGCCGGGGCCTTCCTCGGTCTTGCCCGCGTCCTCGGACTCGGCCCCGACCAGGATCGAGATCTTGCCGAGGTGCTTGTTTTCGTGCAGCAGCTGGTGGGCGTTGGGAACGCCGTCGAAGTCCATCGTCTGCCAGAGCACCGGCCGGACCTTGCCCTCGGCCATCAGCTGGTTCGCCTTCATGCACTCATACGCGTTGGCGAAGTGGGAGCCGATGATCTGCTTCTGGCGCATCCACAGGTAGCGCACGTCGAAGTCGAGCTGGAAGCCCGAGGTGGCGCCGCAGATGACGACTTTGCCGAACGGCTTGACGACGAAGACCGAGGTCGGGAAGGTCGCCTGGCCGACGTGCTCGAAGACGATGTCGGGGGCGTCGCCGAGCAGCTCCTTGACCCGCTTGGCGAAGCCGCGCGAGGCCTTGAAGCGCTCCTTGTCGAGGGCCTTGTCGGCGAGGTTCTCCGGCGTCCGCATCATCTCGCCGAACTCGCCGCGGTTGATGTAGTCGACGGCGCCGAGCTGCTTGACCAGCTCGCCCTTCTCATCCGAGGAGACGACGCCGATCGCGTTGGCGCCGGCGGCCTTGCAGAGCTGTACGGCGAAGACGCCGAGGCCGCCGGCGGCGCCCCAGATGAGGACGTTGTGGCCGGGCTGCAGCTTGCACTGGTCGATCAGCATCCGGTAGGCGGTGAAGTAGGTGAGCCCGTAGGAGGAGGCCTCGGCCCAGCTCAGGTTCTGGGGACGGGGGAGGAGCTGCTGGGCCTGCACTTTGGTGAACTGGGCGAAGGAGCCCCAGGTCGTCTCGTAGCCCCAGATCTTCTGGCTCGGCGCCGCCAGCGGGTCGAGGCCGTGGACCTCGACGTCCTCGTAGGAGGCCTGGTTGCAGTGGACGACGACCTCGTCGCCCGGCTTCCAGCGGGTGACGCCCTCGCCGACCTTCCAGACGACCCCGGAGGCGTCGGAGCCGCCGATGTGGTGGCCGTACTCCGGGTGGTCGCCATAGGGGAAGACCGAGACCGGCTTGCCCAGCGCCGCCCAGACGTTGTTGAAGTTGACGCCGGCCGCCATCACGCGGACGATCACCTCGAAGGCGCCAGGCTCGGGGACCTCGATCTGCTCCAGCTGGAAGGCGTCCTTCGGCTCGCCCTGGCGCTCCTCGCGGATCACCCAGGCCGCCATCGTCTCCGGCAGGGTTCCGGGCTCTACGTCCAGCTTCGAGATCGCACTGCTGTCAACGGCCAAGAGGTCCTCCGCAAGTCGTCGGTAAGGGGCCGGGGAATCCTAGTTAAAAGAGACCCTTCTCTGACGCCGCCTGACCAAGCAGATCAAGGACGCACCGAGCGCCGCGTGCTCTGCACGCAAGCGAGGGAGGACGCAGGCAAGCGCCGCGTCAGGCGGCGTCAGAGCGTAGCTCTGGGGCGGTGATCTCTCGAACGGTGATCTCGACCGGCTCCGGCGGTTCGATCGCCTTGCCCGGGGCGATGCCGAGGTCCTCGACCTTGCGCAGCTGCGGCAGCAGCCGGCCCTCCATCGAGCCGACCGCGGAGTTGTAGGACTTGGTCGCGGACTCGAGCCGCCTGCCGACGCTGTCGAAGTCGGTGATGAACTTGCCGAAGCGCGTGTGCAGCGTGTTCGCCGCGTCGGCGATCTCGGCCGCCTCGGCGACCATCCGCTCCTGGCGCCAGCCCAGCTCCATCGTCCGCAGCAGCCCGATCAGCGAGGTCGGGCTGACCAGCAGCACGTTGCGCTCGAGCGCGTAGTCGAAGAGGTCGGGGTCGGCGCCGAAGGCGGCGTGCAGGGCGGGCTCGTTGGGGATGAAGCAGATCACCAGGTCCGGCATCTCGCCGGCTTTGAACTGGCCCTGGTAGTCCTTCGAGCTGAGCGCGCGGACGTGCTCGCGCGCCTGCCGCGCGTGGCGGTCGAGGTGGGCCCGGCGCTCGGATTCGACCTCCGACTCCTGGGCGTCGAGGAAGGCGTCGAGCGGCACCTTGGAGTCGGCGACGAAGCTGCGGCCCTCGGGCAGGAGAAAGAGCGCGTCCGGGCGCAGCCGCCCATCTTCGGTCCGCAGCGTCTCCTGCAGCTCGAAGTCGACGTGCTCGGTCATGCCGGCGATCTCGACGCAGCGGCGCAGCTGCAGCTCGCCCCACTGGCCGCGGGTCTGCGGCTGGCGCAGCGCCTTCTTGAGGCCGGCGGTCTCGGAGTTGAGGTTGCCGACGGTCTGCCCCATCTGCTCCAGCAGGGTGCGGGTCTGCAGATCGGTCTCACCGCGTTTGCGGACCTCGGCCTCGATCTTCTCCTGGCCCCTGGCGATCCGCTCGGCCAGGCCCTTGATCTCGGCCTGGCGCCGGTCGATCTCCGCCTGGCGCTTGTCCAGCGCCGCCTCGGAGGTCTTGGCGTCGAGCTTGCGCGACTCCTCGTTGGCCTGGAGCAGGCCGGGAAGCGAATCGGCGACCGCCTGTGAGGCGGCCTCCCGCACCGCCAGCGCGAAATCGGGTTGCTCGACCCGCGGCTCGCGCCGCGAGGCGACCACGTAGACGAGCCCGGCGGCGAGCAGAACCACGGCAATGGCAAGAACGACAGTCATCGCCACCGATGGTCGCAACTCCCCCAGACGCGATCAGCGCCCCAAAACCGCGGTCGATGGGCCGATATGTCGACCCTGACTCGACTTTTCGGCCCGTCGGCGGGGGCGGTTAGGGCAACAGAACGTCGTTTTGGGAGGAGGCGCGGAAGGGGCCGACTACGAGCTTGCCGGGGCGGGCGCCGGGGACGCCGGTGGCGCCGAATACGTAGGTGCCGGTGGGGAGGTCGATCTGCAGCGTGGCGGGGCTGCCGGGCGGGATCGCGATCGAGCTGACCTCGCGCGGCCCGCGGATCTGCAGCTTCGACTCCGAGCGGGTCTGGTTGGCGATCACGATCGAGACCGTCAGCGGGCCGTCGTCCCGCTTGATCTCCGGCTGCGGGTGGTTCTGGTTCTGCGGAATCTGCTGGGTGCGCACCGGGCCGACGCCGACGGCGGCGGGTTGCACGATGACCGCCTTCGGGTTGATCGTGACGCTGACCCGGATCGCCACCTGCGGGCGCTGGTCGTTGGGGTGACTCTCGGCGCCGCAGCCGGCTGCGGCAAGCGCCAGTGCGCCGACCAATCCGGCAACCGCCGCTTTCGCTCTCCCACGACCCATCGCGGGCTGAATCTAACCGAAGGGTAAGTCGACTACCTGAGCCGTAACGCCATCTTCACCTACGGCGAGCTCAGCTCCGGGCTCGGCCTCGCGCCGCAGGATCGCCAATCCGATCGGTCCCAGGGCGGGGGAGACGACGCTGCCGCCGAGCTGCCCGACCTCCTTCTCACCCAGGCGCAGTGCCGCGCCGGGCTCGGCCGGGGCGCTCAGGCGCAGGCCACGCAGGTGACGGTTGGGGCGGCCCTTGTAATGCAGGCGGGCGACCGTCTCCTGGCCGATGTAGCAGCCCTTGGTGAAGCTGACGGCCTGCTCGACGATGCCCGCCTCGGCCGGCATCGTCGCCGTCCCCATCTCGGCGCCGAAGCGCGGGATGCCGGACTCGACCCGGAGGATCTCGGCGGCCTCCGGGGAAACCGTGACGGCACCGGCGGCGAGCAGGGCGTCGCGCAGCCGCCCGGCTTCGGCGGTGGCGACGATCAGGTCGATCCCGCTCGCCGTGCCCACCGCTAGGCACTCGACCCCGGCCACGGTCGTCGCATCGCAGGCGTTCTCCGGCAGCGCAGCCGTGCCGGCGATCTCGACGCTGCGCGGCCCGATCAGGGAGAGGATCGCCCGCTCCGCGCTGACGTCGCTCACGGTGACGTCGCGGCCGATCGAGTACATCTCCAGATGGCGCCGGGTCGCGGGTAGCGCCACCGCCTCGGTGTCGACCAGGATCTCCTCCGCCCCCGGCCGCAGCACCCGCATATCGGCCTGCATGTGCCCCTTGCGATCCAGCAATGCCGCGTACTGCCCGTCACCAACCTCCAGCGCCTCAACGTCATTGGTCAGCTGCCCCTGCAGGTACTCCGCCCCATCGGACCCGCTCACGAGCAGCACCCCGCGCTCGGACCGATCAACCAACCCACATTCCTCGCGCAGCTGCCGGTACTGCGCATCCAACTCAACGCCCAAGGTCTCGCTCATACCCCGATTCTAGGAAGCGCCCGCGATGGGCGACGGGGAGGACCCCGAACGAGCCTCCCCGCTGTCGCGAGAGAGGGGTCCTCCCCGTCGCCCAACCACCCGCCTCTTTTAGATGAATCGAAACCCGTCTTTTAGATGTGTCAAAATCTCAGCCGATGAAACCTTCGGCAAGTAAGAACGGCATCAGCCGCCGCCGCCTGCTCGGTGGCGCCGCTGCTGCCGCGGCCCCGGCCGCGATCGGTCTCAGCGGCCTGCTCAACGGCCGGGGACCCGGGCCTGAGAACGCCGTCGCCGCCCAGCCGTCCGCGACCGATGCCCACGCCGGCCACGGCGAGTTCCCGCACGCCACCTTCGCGGCGGGGGCGACGGTCGACCACCGCGCCAACGGCTTCGACCCGACTCAGATCCTGCGCGACTTCGACTACGGCAGCACCCGCCGCCTCGCCAGCGGCCGCGTCCTGCGCGAATGGGAGATCGTCGCCCACGACCAGGAGATCGAAGTCGCGCCGGGAGTCAAGTACGAGGCCTGGACCTACAACGGCCGCGTGCCCGGGCCGACCCTGCGGGCCCGCGAGGGGGAGCGGCTGCGGGTCCGCTTCGTCAACGCCTCCCAGCACCCGCACACGATGCACTTCCACGGCGTCCACCGGGCCGGGATGGATGGCATGCCGGGCATCGGCGAGCTCGGCGGCGGCGGCCAGGTCGAACCCGGCGAGAGCTTCGCCTACGAGTTCGACGCCTCGCCCTTCGGGCTCCACCTCTACCACTGCCACGTCGCCCCGCTTGCCGCCCACATCGCCCGCGGCCTCTACGGCGCCTTCGTCATCGACCCCAAGCAGGGCCGCCCCGAAGCCGACGAGATGGTGATGGTGATGAACGGCTTCGACACCAACTTCGACCTCGCCAACGAGGTCTACGCCGTCAATACCGTCGGCTTCCACTACGTCAACGAGCCGATCCAGGTCGAGCGCGGCAAGCTCGTCCGCGTCTACCTCGTCAACGCGCTCGAGTACGACCCGATCAACTCCTTCCACGTCCACGGCAACTTCTTCCAGCACTATCCGACCGGGACCTCGCTGACGCCGAGCGAGTACACCGACACGGTGATCCAGGGCCAGGGGCAGCGGGGCATCCTCGAGTTCGAGTTCCCCTTCGACGGCGACTACATGTTCCACGCCCACGTCAGCGAGTTCGCCGAGCTCGGCTGGACCGGGTTCTTCCGCGTCGGCGACCCCTCGCGGCTGACCGCCGCTGCCGCCGCGGCGGCCTACTGCAAGCTCCCCTGGGGCGAGAAGGGGATGGCCTGATGGAGGCTGGGACCCGCGCTGAGCCCGGCGGCGGCGGCCTGCCAACTTGGGCACTGGGAGCGATCCCGCTGGCCCTGATCGCGATCGCGATCGCGTCCTTTGCCCTGCTCGGCGGCCCCGGCCTGGGCGAGCGGACCGGGCCGCCCGTGGAGGAGGTCGCGGTCGAGCGCACGGCTCTGCACCCCGGCCGCATCGAGCTGACCCTGCGCAACGACGGGCCGGACCCGGTCCGGGTCGCCCAGGTCGCCGTCAACGACGCCTTCGCCCCCTTCGTCGCCGAGGGGGGCAACGAGATCGACCGGCTCGGCTCGACCACGCTTGCGGTCTCCTATCCCTGGATCGAGGGCGAGGCCTACGAGATCTTCATCCTCACCTCGAGCGGCGGCACGATCGACGCGACGATCCCGGTCGCCGCCGAAACGCCCGCGGCCGACCTCGACTTCTATGGCCTGATGGCGCTGCTGGGGATCTACGTCGGCGTCATCCCGGTCAGCCTCGGGATGCTCTGGCTGCCCTTCCTCGGCCGCCTCGGCCGCCGCTGGATGAGCACCGTGATCGCCTTCACGGTCGGCCTGCTCGCCTTCCTCGCGATCGATGCGGGGCTCGAGGGCCTGGAGATCGCCGCCGCGGCACCGGCGGCCTTCGGCGGCACCAGCCTCGTCTTCGTCGGCGCCCTGGTCGCCTATCTCGCTTTGGCCGGGGTCGACGCCTACCTCTTGCAGCGGGGCCGGCGGGCGAGCGGCACGGCGGCCAGCGGCGGCATCTACCTGGCGCTGCTGGTGGCGATCGGGATCGGCCTCCACAATCTCGGCGAGGGCCTGGCGATCGGCTCCGCCTACGCGAGCGGGGCGCTGGCGCTGGGCGCCTTCCTCGTCGTCGGCTTCGCGATCCACAACACCACCGAGGGGCTGGCGATCGTGGCGCCGCTGCGTGCCAGCGGCGGCGGCGAGGTCGAGCGGCCCGGGCTCGGGCGCTTGCTCGGCCTCGGCCTCGTTGCCGGCGCCCCGGCGATTCTCGGTGCCTGGATCGGCGCCTCCGCCTTCGACCCGAGCCTGGCGGCGCTGCTCTTCGGCATCGGCGTCGGCGCGATCGTGCGGGTGATCGTGCAGATCTCGCCGGCGATGCGCGACGGCGACGGGCGGCTGCTCTACCCGTCCACCGTCGCCGGAATGCTGGCCGGCATCGCCGTCCTCTATCTCACCGGCCTGCTGGTCTCCGTCTGATGGCCTCCAAAGACGCCGCCCAGGCCAAGCGCGCGCCCAGCACCGAAGCGATCGAGGACTACGCGAAGGCGATCTACGCGATCTCGCGCGAGCGCGACGGGCTCGTCCTCAACGGCGAGGTCGCGCAGCGCCTGGAGGTGACGCCGGCGACCGCGACCTCGATGCTGAAACGCCTGGCCGGCCTGGGCCTCGTGGACTACATGCCCTACAAGGGCGTCAGCCTCACTCCCGCCGGCGAGAAGGTGGCGCTGGAGGTGATCCGCCACCACCGGCTGATCGAGGCCTACCTCTCCGAGGCGCTGGGGATGCCGGCCGACCGCGTCCACCAAGAGGCGGAGGTGCTCGAGCACTACATCTCCGAGGACCTGGAGCTGCTGATCGCCGCCAAGCTCGGCGAACCCAGCCACGACCCCCATGGCACCCCGATCCCCGGCCCCGACCTGTTGCCCCCGCCTGGTGAAGGCGGGCGCGGGTGAAGCTGGCGCGGCGCTAGGCTTCGCGCGTGCCCCTCGCAGACGACTTCCAGCGCGTCCTCGACGCGCTGCCGCCCGACTGGACCGACCTCGAGCTCGACCTGCGGATCGACGACGAGAGCCAATACATCGACAGCGCCGTGGCGCTGAGCCAGGTCAACGCGCAGGTCTACTCGCATGCCGACTGGCACTGGCGCCTGCTGGTCGCCCACAGCTTCGGCCACGCCGCCGCGGCGGAGACGGTCAAGGGCGTGCTGGCGAAGCTCGACGGCGAAGGCGTCGCCGGGGAGATGCGGGTGGCGGAGGTGCGCGAGGGACGCTCCGAGGTCGTGCAGATGTGGGGCCGGCCGGAGAGCGTGCGCGAAGAGCTCCGCCAGCGCCGGTCGATCTAGTGGCCGCCTAGTGGCGCGGGTGGTCGCGGTCGCCGCCGACCTGATGCTCGGCAGCAAGGTCGAGGCCATGCTGAGCGCCGCGGGCCACGAGGTGACGCTGTCGTCGTCGTTGCAGGAAGCGCCGCTGGACGAGGCCGAGCTGCTGGTCGCCGATCTGGAGGTCGAGAACGCCGAGGCGCTGGTCGGCCTCGGCATCCCTGTGCTCGGCTACTACTCGCATGTGGACGTCGAGACGAAAGAGGCGGCGGAGGCGGCCGGGGTCGATCTGGTCGTGCCACGCTCGCGGCTGGCGCGGGAACTGCCGCAGCTGGCCGAGCGTCTGCTTAAAGGCTGAGCCGGGTTCCACCCGGGACCCGTGCATCGCTCAGGGAAGGTCGAAGGCGCGGTCGACGTTGACTCGGTGCTGGAGGAGGCCGTGGGTTACGTCCCACCGTGACCAGGCGCGGAGGACGGCTGGGTCGAAGGAAGCGGGGTGGAGGTCTGGGAGCAGGGCGTTCAGCTGGGCTTGCTGTTCGGCGCGGTCCAGGCCTGGGTTGGCGCTGAGGAGGGCGTCGAGGGCTTTGGCCGGTCGTTGCTCGACGCTGGCGTAGCCGCGGCGGGTGGCGGCGACGACGGAGCTGACGAGGGCCGGGTCGCTCTCGAGCGTTTGGCGGGAGGTGGTGAGGATCAGCTCGGGGTAGGGCGGGGCGCCGTAGTCGTCGACCTTGAAGATGCGGACGGGGACGCCCTGGCGCTTCAGCGCCAGGCCCTCGGCGTTCCAGAACCCGGTGGCCGCGTCGACCTTGGCCGCGGCGAGCGCGGAGATCGCCTTGAAGCCGATCGTCACCCGGTCGGCCAGGGCCGGGTCGCCGCCGTCGGCGCTGACCTCGGAGTCGACCACGGCTTCGTCGGAGGGCAGGCCGGTGACGCCGACCGTTTGCCCCTGGAGATCGCGGGGCCGGCTAACCGGGCCGTCGGCACGGGCGAGCACCGCTGCCAGGGGGCGCTGGACGATCGGCATCACCCCGACCAGGTCGAGGCCGCGCTCGCGAGCGATGCCGAGGTCATGGATGTCGAGGATCGCGAAATCGGCGCGGCCGGCGGCGAGCAGCTTCGGGGCATCGGTCGATTCGCCCGGTTGCCGGACCTCCAGGTCGATCCCGGCGTCCGCGTAGAAGCCCTCGCCTCGCGCCGCGTAGACACCCGAGTGGACCGCATTCGGGGTGAAATCGAGCACGAGCATCGCGCCTCTCGGCACGCCCGGTTCCGCGCCGTCCCCACCGCAGCCGGCGCAGCCGGCGAGCAGAAGGACGGCCGCCAGCAGCGCGACAGCACGTCTCATATCGCAGCGAACCTAATTCATTGAGCAAATATGAGTAGACTGCCGCCGCTTACCTGATCACGGGATCGAGGAGGGAAAGAGTGCAGGAACGAGGTCTAGCCGCATATCTTGCTGAGTTGATCGGCACGCTTTTGCTGGTCTTTTTCATCACCAGTGTCGTCGTGCTGTTCGTATCGACCGGAAGCCAGGCGCAGTTCGGCTCGGACTTCGCGGTTATCGGGCTGGTCCACGCCTTCCTGCTGTTCGGGCTGATCGTCATGTTCGGCGTGGTCAGCGGTGGACACTTCAACCCCGCGGTGACGCTGGCCGCGCTGGCGATCCGGCGGATCAGACCGCTGGACGGCGTCATCTACATGCTGGCCCAGCTTTCCGGGGCCGTGCTCGGGGCGCTGCTGACCAAGGGCCTGCTGCTCGACGAGGGTCGGGCGACGCACTACGGGGCCGCCGAAGTAAGCGGGCTCCTCTCCGGCGCCTTCGCCGGCATGACGATCGAGGCGATCGGCACCTTCTGCCTCGTCCTCGTCATCCTCGCCGCGGTCTACTCCGAGAAGAGCTTCAAGGAGTGGGCGCCGCTGGCGATCGGCACCACCCTCGGGTTCATCGTCATGGTCGGCGGTCCGCTCACCGGTGGCTCCTTCAATCCGGCCCGCTGGTTCGGCCCCGCCCTCGTCGGCAACGAGTTCGGCGATGTCTGGCCCTACCTGGTCGGCCCGATCGTCGGCGCCCTGCTGGCGGCGGCGGTGTTCAAGTTCGTGCTCGAGCCGGGCGGTGCTGCCCCGACCGAACCGCCGGAGCGAGTCAAGCCGAAGGCGGCGCCGAAGCCCGACGCCGCACCCGGCAGCGCCAGCTGAGAAGTCTGTGACTGCGAACCGTCGGGCCAGGCCGGCCCGGCGGTTCCAGTAGCTTGATCAGCGTGCGCCGGGTCACCTTCTCGCGGAACTTCACGCTCTCCCTCTCCCGGACCTGCCAGTGCTACTGCAAGTACTGCGCGTTCGCCACGCACAAGGCGCATATCCATGCGCCGGAGAAGGTCGAAGCGCTGCTCGACGAAGCTGTCCGGCGCAACGCCAAGGAGCTGCTGATCCTCACCGGCGAGCGCCCGGAGGTCCATCCGCTGGTAGCCGAGCGGCTTGCCCAGTGGGGGCACGAGGACTTCACTGCCTACGTCGTCTGGGCCTGCGAGCGGGCGTTGGAGCGGGGGATGCTGCCGCACACCAACATCGGCGTGCTGGGCAAGCGGGACCTGGCGCGGCTGCGAGAGGTCACGGCGTCGCAGGGGCTGATGCTCGAGTCGACCGCGGAGCGCCTGATGGAGACCGTTCACGCGGGCTCCCCGACTAAGCATCCCGCTGCTCGCCTGGCCACGATTGAGGCGGCCGGCGAACTCAAGATCCCCTTCACGAGCGGAATTCTGGTTGGGATCGGCGAGACGGAGGATGAGCGCGTTGATTCTCTTGAAGCCCTCGCTGGGCTGCACGAGCGCTACGGCCACCTGCAGGAGGTGATCCTGCAGAACTTCGTCCCCCACCCGCGCTATTACGGGGCCGAAGTCGCCGACATCGCTGATGCGGCATCCCGCGAGCGCTGGGCGGGCGACGGGGATGACCCCGAACGAGCCTCCCCAGCTGTTGCGAGAGAGGGGTCATCCCCGTCGCCCTCTCTGCCCCCGTGGGCAAACCCCGTGTCGATCGAGGAGATCAAGCGCCTGATTCAGGAGAGCAAGCGGCTGATGCCCGATGTCGGGGTGCAGATCCCGCCGAACCTCTCGGATTGGTGGCCGGAGCTGGTTGAAGCGGGGGCGACTGACCTTGGAGGGCTGTCGGCGAATGGAGACCACATCTCTCCCGAGGAGCCGTTCCCGAGTCCGCATCAGGTTCGTAAGGAGCTGGCCCCGAAGGGGTTCGCGCTGACCGAGCGGCTTTGCGTCTATCCGCAGTACATGGACTCCGAGTGGATGGAGCAGGGCGTTCTCGATGTCGTGAAGCTGAAGTACTGGAGCTTCATTCCGCGGCGAGGGTCCGGGCGCCGGAGTGAAGAGACGTTGAAAGCGGGGCTGAGCGAGCAGGCGATCGCCAAAGGGCGCGAGGGCATCGAGCTGAGCGAGGACGAGTTGACGGCGCTGTTCTCCGAGAACCGGCCTGAGGTGGTGGAGGAGATGCGGGTCGCCGCTGACGAGCTTCGCGAGGAGCTGCATGGGGACCGGGTGACGTTCGTCGTCAATCGCAACATCAACTTCACCAACATCTGCGTGGTCGGGTGCGCCTTCTGCGGGTTCGGGCAGGGGAAGCGCTCGCCCGACGCCTACGAGGTCTCCGAGGAGGACTTCGCGGCGCGGATCGGGGAGGCGGTCGACTTTGGGGCGACGGAGCTCTGCATGCAGGGCGGGATCCATCCGGACCTGACGTTGGAGGAGTACGGCAAGTGGCTGCGGCTGGCCAAGGACGTCGCCCCGCAGCTGCACCTGCACGCCTACTCGCCGATGGAGGTCCACTACATGTGCGAGCGCTCCGGCAAGCCTCCCGGAGAGGTCTTCGACTACCTGCTCGAGTCCGGGCTGGGATCGACTCCCGGGACCGCCGCCGAGGTGCTCGACGACGGCGTGCGACAGCGGATCTCGCCGAACAAGCTGCCCGCCGAGCGCTGGGTCGAGATCATCGAAGCCTCCCACCGTGCCGGGCTGCGCTCGACCTCGACGGTGATGTTCGGCCACATCGAGGAGCCGCGCGAGCTGGCCCGCCACATGCGCGTCGTCCGCGCCCTGCAGGAACGGACCGGCGGCATCACCGAGTTCGTCCCGCTCAGCTTCATCCCCTTCAACACGATGCTCGGCCGCACCCACGGGATCGAGGAGATCTCGATGGCCGACAACCTCAAGCACACCGCCGCCTTCCGCCTGGCGCTGGGGCGGACGATCCCCAACCTGCAGGCGAGCTGGGTGAAGATGGGCCTGGAGGGGGCTACGGAGTCGCTGCGCTGGGGAGTCAACGACCTCGGCGGCACCTTGATGGAGGAGAGCATCTCGCGCATGGCCGGTTCCCAGCACGGAGTCCGGCTCGAGCCCGAGCAGCTGATCGCCGCGGCCCGCGCAGCCGGCCGCGACCCAGCCCAGCGCACCACCCTCTACGAGATCGTCGAGAGCTACGAGCCGGCGCCGCTTTAGCCGGCGCGGGCGGGTCGTCGCGGCGGCTTAGCCGTCGCCAATCCGGGTAGCGGTACGCAGAGATCGAGATCGAAACCGGGAACTACGGAGGGATGCGATGAGCGACGAGATTCGCAACAAGGAGGACGCCAAGGGCCGCGTCAAGGAGGCCGCCGGCAGCCTCAGCGGCGACGAGGACTTGAAGCGGGAGGGAAAAGTCGACCAGGCCGGGGGCAAGGCCAAGGAGGGCGTCGAGAAGATCACCGACAAGATCAAGCACGCCCTCAGACGGGACTAGAGGGCCTAGCGGAAGAGGTCCTCGTCGCGCGGTCGGCGCAGGGCCGCCGCACCGGGGCCATCCTCGGCGCTGAGGTGCCGGTCGAGGCCACGGATGATCGCGACCGGCGTGCCACTGGTCTTGTCGCGAACGAGGTCGGCCGCGGCAGCGGCCTCGTCGGCGATGGCGATCAGGGTCGCCTCCAGCTCACGGCCGCCGCTGTCGCGGCGCCCACGCCAGTCATCCAGCGGCGCCAGTCCGGCACAGCCGATTGCGACCTCGGCCTGCCCCAGCCGCCAGGCGCGTCCGAAGCTATCGCTGACCACGATGGCGATGGTGGGGGGGATCCGGGTATGGGGGTCGCCGGACGCTCCCCGCTTTTGTCCGCCGACCCCGATACCCGGATCCCCGGCAAGCGCTGTAGCGATCTCCTCGCGGATTTGGCGGGCGGAGGCGTCGGGGTCTTCGGGCAGCAGGCAGACCGTGTCCGGTTCCGGCAGATTGGAGCTGTCGATGCCGGCGTTGGCGCAGACGAAGCCGTGCTTCGTCTCGACGATGAGGATGCCGCGCTCGGCCCGCAGCACCTCCGTGCTCTGCTCGAGGATCAGCTCGACCAGCGCCGGCTCTTTGCCCAGCACCGCGGCCAGCTTGCGAGCTTCGGCGCCAGGCAGGACCGACGAGAGCCTGCGGACTTGTCCCTCCGCCTTGGAGACGATCTTCTGGGAGACGACGACCACGTCGCCGTCCTCGAGCTCGGCCCGGGAGGCGATCTCCGCCCCGACGCTCATCCCCTCGACAAACTCCGGCAGGCCGGTGACAGGCAGGACCCTCAGCTCACCCGCGCTCATTCCGCGGTTCCTTTTCCACCTTTTTCGTGGATAAGGAACCGCGCAACCCGAGATGCGCTCATATCCCCAGCGCCTTCGCGGTGCGGCGGGCGCGTCCGGGGCGTGCCTCCAGCTCGCGGGTCAGGGCGATCACGTCGGCGGGCGTGTCGAGGTCGAGGCCGAGCGAGGCAAGCTCCTCGACCCCGAAGGGGATGCCGGCCTCGCGGGCCAGGGCGACGTGGCGGGCGCAGCTGTCCGTGCCGAAGGCGGGGACGATCGCATCCGGCGGGCTCAGCGCCAGCGCGTTGGTGCCGGTTCCGTGGCGGTCGGGGACGATCCCGACATAGCGCTCGGGGATCCCGGTCAGCAGCCGGTCCAGTTCGCGCGGCTCGAGCAGCGGGCAGTCGCCGGGCAGGAGGACGACGCGGGTCGCTCCCTCGGCTTCAGCGCGAGCGATGCCCGCCAGCGCCGCCTCGACGTGACCGGCGTCCCCGGGGTCCGGCACCACCTCGGCACCCACCTCGGCGGCGAGCTCCTGGGCGATCGGGTCGCCACTGACCACGATCGTGCGCTCGATCGTTCGCGCCGCGGCGATCGCCTCCAACACGTCGGCGAGCATCGCCGCCGCCAGGTTCCGCCGCTGCTCGCCGCCCAGTCCAGCCGCCAGCCGCTGCTTGGCGACGTTGAAGCGCTTGACGGGGAGGATGGCGGTTGCGTTCAACTCGGGGCGAGGGTAGCGGCGGCGCCGCTCACGCGGCCAGGCTGGCGGCGTAGTCGAGCACGATGCGGGCCAGGCGGGCGCGGCCGCTCGCTCCCTCCATCAGCGTCGCCGCGGCGAGGGTCGCGACCTCGACCGGCGCTGGGTCCGGATCGCCCTCGTCGACGACCATGCCGTCGATCAATCCGGCGTAGAGCGAAGCCACGCCGGCGGCGGTGGTCGGCCGGTTGAGCGCTTCCATGAAGCGATCGGTCGGTCCCTTGACGACCGCCCCGGCGACGTAGGGGCTGACCGCGACCACCGGCGCCGGAGAGGCGGCGATCGCGTCGCGCATGCCCGGCACGGCGAGGATCGGGCCGATGCTGATCACCGGGTTGGAGGGGCCCAGCACGATCGCCTCGGCGGCGCGCAGCGCGTCCAGCACCTCGCGGCTGGGCTCGGCGTGCTCGATGCCCTCCAGCTCGACGCCGACGACGTCGGGCCCGCCGCGGTCGACGATCAGGTACTCCTGCAGCTCGCGCCGCCCGGCCGCGGTCAGCACCTTGGTGCGGACCGGCGAGTCGGACATCGGCAGCACCTTCGCCTCGACTCCGAGGCCGCGGGCGATCTGCGCCTGGGCATCGGTCGGCCGCCCGCCCTCGTCGATGAACTGGCGCCGGTAGAGGCAGGCGGCGAGGTCGCGGTCGGAGAGCCCGAACCAGCCCGGGGCGCCGAGCCGCTGCAGCCGCTCGAAGACGGTGAAGGTGTCCTCGCGGATGCCCCAGCCGCGCTCCTCGTCGATTTCGCCGCTGAGCCAGTAGGTGACGAGGTCGGGGTCGGGGGAGACGTGGACGCCAAGTGCTTCCGTGTCGTCGCCGGTGTTGGCGATGACGGTGAGCTCGGGGCCGAGCTCCTCCTGCATCCCGGCGGCGAGTTTGGCGCCCCCCGTACCGCCGGCCAGCAGCGCGACCCTCACGGCCTGCCTAGGCCCAGTGGTCGGCGTCGGGCAACCCGGTGAGGCGGATGCCGGCGTGCGCCTTGTAGCGCGTGTTGACCGAGATCAGCATCGGCGTCAGCTGCTCGACGATGCGGGCCATCTCGAGGGCGCCGGCGTTGACCGCGCGCAGACCGGGGATCAGCTCGATCAGCCGCGCCACCCGCGCCTTGTCGGCCTTCTTGTCGCCACAGACGAGCACGTCCTCGCCGAGGACGGCCTCGGTGTCCGCGAGGGTCGGGGCGCCGACGGTGTGCAGGGCGGAGACGACGGTCACGCCCTCGGGCACCATCTCCTGCGCCTGCTGGGCGGCGGAGCCCTGCCAGACGCCGAGTGAGCGCGTCGCCTTGCCGCTCACCGCGGCGGCCAGCGGCACCGTGCAGTCGACCAGGATCTGGCCCGGCGCCAGCGCCTCGCGCAGGTTGTTGAGGTTCTCCGACTGGGCGCGGAAGGGAACCGTGAGGAAGACGATCTCGCCCTGCTTGGCCGCCTCGCTGTTCTCGAGCCCGCTGACCGCGGCGTCGGGGACGGTGGCACGGACCTTGGCCGCCGCCTCCTCGGCCCGCTCGGC
>JBAQZI010000192.1:0-9116 GCA_049790835.1 Solirubrobacterales bacterium | reverse complement strand
GGGCAAACAGGCTCCGTTCTCGGACCCCCTCCCCACGGCGCCCACGGGCCGTCCTGCCGCTAGCGTCGCTCGCGCGGGGACGGTCCGGTCAGAGGTGCCGAGAACGTAAACCTCGCCCGCAGGTGCCTCTGACCGGGGCGGCCCCGCGCGCTTACGCCGCCGCTGAGGGCAGTACGCGCGGGGTAGCCTGATCTTTGGGAAGCGCGGCTGCGCTCGCGATCAGGCTCTGGAACTCGTTGAGCGCGAGGTGCCCCACCGCCTCGAGGATCTCCTCGTCGGTCCAGCCCAGCTCGCGTGCCTCCTCGTGGAGGTGGAGCGGGGGAGGGCCATCGGCGTCGAGCGCCTCCTTGAGGAAGGCGAGCAGGCCCGCCTCCTTCTCGTCGGCCGAGCTGAAGCTGCGGGCGCGAGACACCTCGTCGAGGCCGAGTCCGGCCCGGCGCGCCGACTTCGCGTGCTGGGCGATGCTGTAGTTGTCCTCACGGTGCTCGGCAACCGCGAGGGCGATCCGCTCGCGGGTCGCCTGCGGCAGAACGCCGCCGCGCAGCTCCGAGCGCATCCGGGTGTAGGCACGAAGAACAGCGGGGGAGCCGGCGAGGACGCCGACGAACTTGGTGACCGCACCGCCGGCCGCCTGGATGGTCTTGATCAGCGGAGCGCTCTCATCGGGAGCGGTCAGCTCATCGTGGATTTGGAATCTGGAGACATCGGTTTTGACCGTCACGGGCTTCTCTTCTCTGGCTCTGCTGAGGGCGTATTCCGCTTTACAGAGCCTTTACGTTGCCTTTACTTTACTTTGGGCCTCTTACTTACGAGGAGTAAGTTATACCGCGTTTTCGATGTCGATGCAAGGCGCCTGAATCGCTCACTCACTACCCGCTATACGCCGTCCTGCACCTGTTTGGTTCATTCGCCTATCGTTGCCCCCTTCTCGCGGACAAGCCAAGGAGACCGGAATGGCAGAGCAACCCCGCAGTGCCGCTGACGTCATCGAGATCGTCAAGCAAAACGACGTTCGCTTCGTCCGCCTCTGGTTCACCGACGTGCTGGGTCAGCTGAAGAGCTTCTCGATCAACGCCGCCGAGCTCGAGGACGCCTTCGACGGCGGCATGGGCTTCGACGGCTCCTCGATCACCGGCTTCAACCCGATCGAGGAGTCGGACATGATCGCCATGCCCGACCCCTCCACCTTCGCCCTGATCCCGTGGCGCCCCGAAAGCGAGAACGCGGTGGCGCGCATGTTCTGCGACGTCCGCGTGCCCGGCGGCGGCCCCTACGAGGGCGACCCGCGCTGGATCCTGCAGCGGGCGATGAAGAGGGCCGAGGAGATGGGCTTCGACGCCTACAACGTCGGTCCCGAGCTCGAGTTCTTCTACTTCCGCTCCGCCAAGCCCGAGGGCGGCGTGCCCGAGGTGCTCGACGAGGGCGGCTACTTCGACCTGACCACCCTCGACGCCGGCTCCGACGTGCGCCGCGACACCGTCCTGGCGCTGGAGAAGATGGGCATCCACGTCGAGTACACCCACCACGAGGTCGGGCCCTCCCAGCACGAGGTCGACATGCGTTACAAGAACGTGCTGGAGATGGCCGACGACTGCATGACCTATCGCATCGTCGTCAAGGAGTACGCGATGAAATACGGCTGGCACGCGAGCTTCATGCCGAAGCCGCTGTTCGGCGAGAACGGCTCCGGGATGCACGTCCACCAGTCGCTGGCCAAGGACGGCAAGAACGCCTTCTACGACGAGAACGATCCCTACTACCTCTCGGCGACGGCGAAGTCGTTCATCGCCGGTCAGCTCAAGCACGCGCGCGAGATCTCGCCGCTCTTCGCCCAGTGGGTCAACTCCTACAAGCGCCTCGTCCCCGGCTACGAGGCGCCGGTCTACCTGGCCTGGTCCCGCCGCAATCGCTCGGCGCTGATCCGGGTGCCGCTCTACCACCCCGGCAAGGAGGGTGCGACCCGGGCCGAGCTGCGCTGCCCCGACCCCGCCGCCAACCCCTATCTCTGCTTCGCGGGGATGCTGCAGGCGGGGCTGGAAGGGATCGAGAAGGGTTACGAGCTGCCGGAGCCGATGGAGCAGAACCTCTACCACCTCTCGCAGGAGGAGCTGGCGCATCAGGGCATCGAGCAGCTGCCGGCGACCCTGGGCGAGGCGATCGAGGTCGCCGCCGACTCGGAGCTGGTGCTGCGGACCCTGGGCGAGCACACCTTCCGCCGTTTCGTCGAGATCAAGCGGCAGGAATGGGATGACTACCGGGTCCAGGTCACCCCGTTCGAGATCGAAAACTTCCTGCCGATCCTCTGAGGGCAGGCGACGGTGGCGACGCTCAACGTTCTGCGCGTCTTCTGCGACGAGCAGGGCGAGTACGGGAACCCGCTTGGGGTCTTCCTCGACGGTGACGAGGTGCCCGAGGGGCGGCGCCAGGCGGTAGCCCATGAGCTCGGCTTCTCGGAGACGGTTTTCGTTGACGACCGCGCGCGCGGAGAGATTCGCATCTTCACCCCGGGCTTGGAGTTGCCTTTCGCCGGGCACCCGACCGTCGGCACCGCCTGGCTGCTGGCGAACGAGGGCGGGCCGGTCGAGGCGCTGCGTCCACCAGCGGGAGAGGTTGCGGTGCGGGGGCAGGGCGAGCGGACCTACGTGGTCGCCCGGGCCGCGTGGTCGCCTCCATGGGAGTTGACCGAACTCGGATCGCCTGCCGAGGTCGAGGCGCTCGACGGCCCGCCCGGCGGACGCGAGGACGAAATCTACCTTTGGGCCTGGGCCGACGAAGAGGCCGGCCTGGTGCGCTCGCGCTGCTTCTCGCTCGCCGACGGAGTCGGTGAGGATGAGGCCACCGGCTCGGCGGCGATCATGCTCGCGGCCGCCCTCGAGCGGTCGCTGACCATCCACCAGGGCGAGGGCTCGCTTCTCCACGCGCTGCCGCTGGGCGATGGCCGCGCCGAGGTCGGCGGCCGGGTCATCCTCGACGAGGTCCGCGACTACGCGGTCTGACTCAGCTCAGTCGAGCGAGCGGGCCGGGGCCGGCTCAGGCGGCTGAGCGGCGGGTCGCTCGCCGCGCGAGAGCGCCGACGGCCACCAGAACTTGTCGCCGATGGTGAGGGCGATCGACGGCACGAGGACGCTGCGGACGAGGAAGGTGTCCAGAAGGACGCCAAAGGCGACGACGAAGCCGATCTCGGTGAGGAAGACGAGGGGGAGGACGGCCAGGACCGAGAAGGTGCCGGCGAGGACGATGCCGGCGCTGGTGATGACGCCACCGGTGACCGCGAGGGCGCGCAGGATGCCCTGTTCGGAGCCGTGCTTTTCGGTCTCCTCGCGAGCTCGGGCGATCAGGAAGATGTTGTAGTCGACGCCGAGCGCGACCAGGAAGACGAACGCGAACAGGGGCAGGCCGGGATCGGAGCCGGGGAAGCCGAAGAGCACGTCGAAGACGAAGTAGCCGACGCCGAGGGCGGCCAGGAAGCTGAGGATCACGGTGCCGACCAGGATCAGTGGCGCGACCAGGGCGCGCAGCAGCCCGATCAGGATCAGCAGGACGACGATCAGGACGATCGGCGGAATCACCATCGAGTCCCTGCCGGCGGCCTCGCGGAAGTCGTACTGGACGGCGGTGGCGCCGCCGACCAGGGTTTCGGGCGCCGCCCGGTGCGCCGCGTCGCGAATCGGCACGACCAGGTCGATCGCCTCGGTCGAATACGGTTCCGGTTCGAGCGTCGCTTCCAGCAGCACGCCGGGCGGCCCCTCGGCGACCGGCTCGGAGACGGCTTTGACGCCCGCGACTCCAGCGACCGCACTGCGCACCGCGGCGGCGTCGGCGCGGTCGGCGACGATCAGGTTGGTCGGCGCGGAGGCACCGGAGGGGAAGCTCTTGTTGAGAAGCTCCTGGCCTTCGACCGACTCCACCTTTTCCCGGTAGGCGTCGTTTTCGGTCAGGTCCGTGGAGAAGAAGGCGAAGCCGCCGCAGAGGATCAGCAGGACGACGATCGAGCCCGCCATGACCCGCTGCGGCCCGCGCGCGACCCGATCCCCGACCCGTTTCCAGAAGCCGTGGGTGGCGTCGACCTTGTGCTCGAGCCGCTGGCGTCGCACCTCGTACGGGGTGAAGAAGGCGCGGTCCAGCGGCCCGACGATCAGCGAGGGGATGCGCCTGCCGCTGAGCCGGCGCAGGATCCAATTGAGCAGCACCAGCGGCAGCAGAACCAGCACCAGCAGGCTGGCCAGGACGACGCGGGCGAGGGCGCCGAAGGCGGTGCCCTCGATGACTCCCCGGCGGGCCCGGTCGGAGAGCTGGTCCAGGCTGGGGGCGGTCTCCGGCGTGTGTGGGACGAAGGGCCAGAAGGCGCGGCGGCCGAAGATCGTCAGCAGGGCCGGCAGCAGCGTCAGCATCGAGAGCGCGGCGCAGAAGATGCCGAGGGCGCCGATCGGTCCCAGTCCGGCGGTGCCGTTGACGTCGGCCAGCATCAGGCAGAGCAGCGCCGCGATCACGGTCGCCGCCGAGGCGAAGATGGCCGGCCCGGCGGAGGCGAGCGCCGTCCGCATCGCCTCATGGCGGTCGGCCGTGTGGTGCAGCTCCTCGCGGTAGCGGGAGACCAGCAGCAGGGCATAGTCGGTTCCGGCCCCGAGCACCAGCACCGACATGATCGAGCTCGACTGGCCGTTGATCGTGAAGCCAAGCTCGGAGACGCCGTAGCCGAGCGAGCGCGAGAGCGTCTCCGCGAACACCACCGCCAGCAGCGGGATCAGGAAGAACATCGGCGAGCGGTAGATCACGATCAGCAGGAAGATCACGAGGCTGAGCGCGGCCAGCAGCAGGGTGCCGTTGATGTTTTCGAAGACCGTGATCGCGTCGGCGGCGAAGCCGGCGCCGCCGGTCAGCTTCACCTCCAGGCCGCCGCCGGGATCGGAGACGATCTCCCGCCAGGCGTCGATCGGATCGAGAATGGTGTCGCCGTCGCCGTCGCCCTTGAGGTAGGCGCTGACGATCGCGGCCTTGCCGTCTGGGGAGCAGAGGGGGCCGACGAAGGGCGCGTAATCGGCCGGTTGGCCGGGGATCTCGGTGGTCGGGCCGCCGCAGCCGGGCGGCAGGCTGCCAGCGGGCGGCGGCGCCTCGTTGGGCTCGCCGGTCTCGCCGCCGGCGCTGGCGGTGGCGCCGTCCGCGACGACGCCGGGGAAGCGTTCCTTCGTCAGCGCGGCGACGTCGGTGCGGATCTTCTCGAGGTCGGCGACGGTCAGGCCCTCCGCGCGCCGGTAGACGATCACGGCCGGGGCCAGCTCGCCGTCCTGCAGCGCTTCGGTAGCCTTCAGCGCATCGGTCGATTCGGCGTCGCCGGGCAGGAACGAGGTCGACTCGTTGTCTTCTGCCTCTTCGAACTTTCCGGGCAGGTTTGCGGGGCCGGAGGCGACGAAGATCGCCACCAGCCAGACGGCGAAGACGATCCACTTGGCCCGGCGGCCTGCGGGGAAGGTGAAGAGCGAGCCGCGCACGGTCGCATCTCTATCAGAGAACGCCGGCCAGTTCTTTGGGATCGGTCACAGGTGCCTTGCAGGCGAAGCGCTCGCAGACGTAGGCGGCGGCTCGCCCGTCCACGCTGGGCCGCTCTCGAAGCAGCGGCGGCTGCTCGCTTCGCTCCGGCCCGCCCGCCAGGACCAGGTGGGGGCGGAAGGCGGAGCGGACGACCGCCGCCAGCTCGGTCAGGTCGTCGCCCACCAGCGCCACCTCCTTGATCGGGGCGAGGTGGAAGTCGAGAGCGCGGAGGAGGTGGGCGAAGGCCTCGGGGTGCTGGGTGGCGGTCTTGGCGAAGAGGGCGAAGACGCCCTCGGCCTGGCGCTCGTACTCGCGCTCCCCGGTCAGCGCCGCCAGGCGCAGCATCCCGAAGGCGGCGGCGCTGTTGCCGGAGGGGATCGGGTGATCACCGATCTCCTTGCGGCGGGCGATCAGCTCCTCGTGGTCGGCGGCGGTGGAGAAGAAGCCGCCGCGCTCGGGGTCGCCGAAGCGGGCGACGATCTCGTCGGCCAGGGCCTGGGCGCGCTCGAACCAGCGCGGCTCGAAGGTCGACTCGTACAGCGTCAGCAGCGCCTCCAGGAGGAAGGCGTGGTCCTCGAGGTAGGCATTGAGGCGGGCGTCGCCGTCCTTGTAGGTGCGCAACAGGCGGCCGGCATCGTCGGTCAGGGAATCGAGGACGAAGTCAGCGCACCGGCGGGCGGCGTCGAGGTAGTCCTCGCGGCCGAGCACGGCGCCGGCCTCGGCCAGGGCCGAGATCGCCAGCGCGTTCCAGGCGGTGAGGCGCTTGTCGTCGAGCCCGGGCCAGACGCGCTTGGCGCGAGCCTCGTAGAGGGCCCGGCGTGCCTCGGCGAGTCCGTCGGGCTCAGGAGCATCGACTCCCGCGGCGAGGTGGAGGATGTTGGCGCCCTCGAAGTTGCCGCCAGCGCTGACCCCGTAGAACTGCATCAAGTTCTCCCCCTGCTGGGCCGGGAATTTGATGCGGTTCCGGGTGTCTGGCGATGCTTCGACCAGCACCTCGCGGATCTGGTCGGGCGTCCAGACGTAGAAGCGGCCCTCCTCGCCCTCGGAGTCGGCGTCGAGGGCGGAGTAGAAGCCGCCCTCGGGACCGCGCATCTCCTTCAGCATCCAGTCCAGGGTCTCTTCGGCGACGCGGCGGTAGCGCTCGTGGCCGAGCGCCTGCCAACCATGCAGGTAAGCGCGGGCGAGCAGGGCGTTGTCGTAGAGCATCTTCTCGAAGTGGGGGACGAGCCAGATCGCATCGACCGAGTAGCGGGCGAAGCCACCACCGACCTGGTCGTAGATGCCGCCGGCCGCCATCGCGTCGAGCGTGCGCTCGACGATCTCGCGCTCGCCGCGGGCCAGCAGCAGCTCCAGGGCCGAGGCCGGCGGGAACTTGGGGGCGCCGCCAAAGCCGCCGTGCTGCAGGTCGGCGGCGGCCCGCAGGCGCGCCACTGCCTCGTCCAGCTCCGCCGCCTCCGGTTGCTCGGGATTCGGCTCGACCAGGCCGATCGCGCCCAGCCGCGCCTTCGTGCCGGCGGCGCGCTCGCGGATCTCCTCGCGTTTGCGCTCGAAGGCGTCGACGACCGCTTCCATCACCATCCGGAAGCTGGGCATGCCGCGGCTCTCGTCTGGCGGGAAGTAGGTGCCGCCGTAGAAGGGGACGCCGTCGGGGTCGAGGAAGACGGTCATCGGCCAGCCGCCGTGGCCGCTCATCGCCTGCACCGCCTCCATGTAGATCGCGTCGACGTCGGGGCGCTCCTCGCGGTCGACCTTGACGCAGACGAAGTGCTCGTTCATGTAGGCGGCGGTCTCCTCGTCCTCGAAGGACTCCTGCTCCATGACGTGGCACCAGTGGCACGCCGAGTAGCCGACCGAGAGCAGGATCGGCCGGTCCTGCTCGCGAGCTCGACCCAGCGCCTCCGCGCCCCACGGGTACCAGTCGACCGGGTTCTCGCGGTGCTGCAGGAGGTAGGGACTGGTCTCCCTGGCAAGTCGGTTGCTCATGCTTTTTTCACCCTACCCGGGTAGGCGTGGACGCCAACTATTGGGTCGGGCGGGTCGCCTAAATTCAAGTCCTGTGGCGGAAACGGGACGGTTTTCCGTTCCAGTTTCGCGGCGAGTCAATACCTTCTGTCGGTGGAGAACCTCGATACCTCGCAGAAGCGCGATCCGGCAGTGGAGGCGGTGCTGCGGAAGCTTGCCGACGGCGATCGCGAGACACTCGAAGGAGCGCTGAGGAGGGCCGAGAAGACAGAGGCCGAGCTGCGCTACCTGGCCGACCACGATTCGCTCACGGGACTGCTCAACCGTCGCCGCTTCCGCGCCGAGCTCGACCAGTACGTCTCCTTCAGCGCCCGTTATGGCGGCCAGGGAGCGGTGATGATCATCGACATCGACGGCCTCAAGCAGGTCAACGACAAGCTCGGTCACCAGGTCGGCGACAACCTGATCCGCCGCATCTCCGGGGCGCTGCGGGAACGGGTGCGGACGACCGACATCGTCGCCCGTCTCTCCGGCGACGAGTTCGCGGTGCTGATGCCGCAGTCCGACACCGCCGGCGCGATGCAGCTCGGCGAGGACCTGCGCGCCGCGGTCGCCGAGGGCTCGCCGTCGGTCGCGGAGCAGGGCGACGCGACGATCAGCGTCGGCATCACGATGTTCGGCGGCCAGCGCGACGCCGGCGCCGAGGCCGTCCTCGTCGCCGCCGACCAGGCGATGTACCGGGCCAAGGAGGAGGGCCGCAACCGCGTCGCCCTGTTCGAGGACCCGGATGCGAGCGAGGTTCGGGCACAGCGCAGCCAGACGACGACCGCGAGGATCCGCGACGCCCTGACCCAGAACCGGCTCAGCCTCGCGACGCAGCCGATCCGCAGCCTCGCCTCCGGCGGCATCGAGCGCTACGAGCTGCTGTTGCGGATGACCGGCGAGAACGGCGAGTTGCTGCCGGCGGCCTCATTCATCGAGGTGGCGGAGCGCTCCGGGATGGTGCAGGAGCTCGACCGCTGGGTCGTGGCCCGGGCGCTGGAGCTGCTGGCCGAGCGCGAGCGCGCCGGCGAGCCGGTCTCTCTGCACGTCAACCTCTCCGGCGCCTCGCTGACCGACATCTCGGTGCTGGAGTTCATCGAGCGCCGGCTCGACGAGGGCGACGCCGACCCCAGCCGCTGCACCTTCGAGATCACCAAGACCGCCCAGCTCGATGACTACGAGACGGCCGCGGGCTTTGCCGACCGCCTCACCGAGTTCGGCTGCGAAGTCGCGATCGACGACTACGGCGCCGGCTTCAGCCCCTTCCACTACCTCAAGCAGATCCCCTTCGACGTGATCAAGATCGATGGTGCCTTCATCCGCGACATGCCCCGCAACGACGCCGACCAGCTGACCGTGAAGGCGATCGTCGAGATCGCCCGCGGCCTTGGCAAGAGGACGATCGCCGAGTTCGTCCAGGACGACGAGACGACGCGGATGCTGCGCGAGTACGGCGTCGACATGGCCCAGGGCTACCACCTGGGGCGCCCGGTTGACTCAGCCGCGGGCTTGCTGCCCGAGGCAGCCTAGGCCTCCCGGAGGCGTCCGCGGCGCTTCAGGCGCGCCGCGCCGCGACCCAGGCG
>JBAQZI010000191.1:0-2567 GCA_049790835.1 Solirubrobacterales bacterium | reverse complement strand
GCGACCGAGCCCGTCGAGCGGAACGACGTCGATGCCGCTCGCCAGTGCCGCCTCGGGGCCGTTCTCGGCCGGCACCACGACTGCCTCGGCGCCGCCCTCCCGCGCCGCCTCGGCGATCGCCAGCGCGCCGTTGATCGGCCGAGTCGAGCCGTCGAGGGCCAGCTCGCCGACCAGCGCCACCCGCGACAGCGCCTCCCACTCGAGCTGACCGGAGGCGCTCAGCAGCGCCGCCGCGATCGCCAGGTCCATCCCCGGACCCGCCTTGCGCAGGCTGGCAGGGGCGAGGTTGACGACGATCCGCCGTAGCGGAAACTCGAAGCCGCAGTTGACCAGCGCCGCCCGCACCCGCTCGCGCGCCTCTCGCACCGCGGCGTCGGGGAGGCCGACGATCGCGAAGCCCGGGAGGCCGCGGTGGACGTCGACCTCGACCCGGACCGGGCGAGCGGCGATGCCATCGAGGGTGAAGGTTCGGGCCGTGGCGAGCACGACAACGACGCTACGGAGAGGAGCCGCACGCGTTAACGGCAGATCGCAAGGACTTTGAGTCGAAGGTGGGGAGAGTTCGTCGCCGCCGCAGTCTTAGGCAGAGCGATGACCGTCGCCCGCCAGAGAACCGGCGCCAGAGCCGAGGAGCTGGTGGCCCGCCGGCTCGCCGCCGCCGGCTGGGAGATCGTCGAGCGCAACGCCCGCACCCGCTACGGCGAGCTCGACATCGTCGCCCGCGACGGCCGCACCCTGGTCTTCCTCGAGGTCAAGGCCGGACGCGAGGGATCGGCCTTCGGCCCCGAGCGCCCGATCCTCGCCGTCGACGCCCGCAAGCAGCGCCGCGTGCGCAAGCTCGCCACCGCCTGGATGGCCGAGCGCCGCGACGTCCCCGCCTACGCCGAGATCCGCTTCGACGCCGTCGGCGTCACCTTCGACCGCGCCGACCGCGTCGTCGACTACGAGCACCTCGAAGGAGCATTCTGAAGAACCGGGGGAGGGTGCCTGAGGAGACAGGTCAAGGACGAGCGAGGGAGTGTGCTCTGCACATGACCGAGCGAGGACGCTGAGATGTCTCCTCAGGCGCTCTCCAGGCCCATTTGAGGGTAAGCGACAGACTGGAAGGAGCGGCGGTGCAGCGGCGATATCCCGTTCTGTTCGATCGCGGCGCGATGCTCCGGAGTCGAGTAGCCGACGTGCTCCTCGAAGCCCCAACCAGGGTGCCGCCCCGCGGCGTCGTGCATGTAGCGGTCGCGGGTGACCTTGGCGATCACCGAAGCGGCCGCGATCGCGGCGCTGGTGCCGTCGCCCTGGATCACCGCCCGGTGCGGAACGGCGCAGCGCGGCAGCGGGAAGCCGTCGGAGAGGCAGGTGGCCTGGGCCGGCGGTTCAAGTCGTTCGAGCGCGACCGAGAGCGCTTCGATATTGGTCACGTGCAGGCCGCGGCGGTCGATCCCGGCGGCGGAGCGGATGACGACGCTGACCCGGGTCGCCGCCCGCAGCACGCAGGGGAACATCTCCAGCCGGCGCTCCTCGGTCATCTGCTTGGAGTCGTGCAGGCCGCCGAGAGCACGGCGGTCGGCGTGCGAGAGCTGCTCGTAGTCGATCAGGACCGCGGCGGCAACCAGGGGCCCAGCCAGGCAACCGCGCCCAGCCTCGTCGGTACCGGCGACGAAGCGACTCTGAAGACCGCGATCGAAAGCGAACAGGCGGCGGCTGCGGGCCAGCCGGCGGCGGCCGGTGCGGGACTTAGAGGGTGCCGACGCGGTCGGGTGGCCAGTAGGTGGCAAAGGCCTCGCCGATGATCCACTCTCGCGGGACAGGTCCCCAGAAGCGGCTGTCGTCACTTGCGCCACGGTTGTCGCCCATCATGAAGTAATGGTCGGGCGGGATCGTGATCTTCCGCGGCATGTTGCAGGCGGCGGCGCTGCCGCAGGGGATGATGTACGACTCGTCGGCCTTCTCGACGCCATTGACGACAGGGTGGCCGTTCTTGACCGAGAGCGTGTCCCCCGGCCCGGCGACGATTCGCTTGATGAAGTTCTGCTCGGACTCGGCTTTGGTCGGCCGCGGGCACGGTTCGCCGGCTTTGGGCTGGACGCCGCATTCGGTGCCGTTGTCGGCTCCGGCCGGTGGGTGGAAGACGACGATGTCGCCGAGCGCTGGATCGCCGACGTGGTAGCCGAAGCGGTTGACCAGGACCCGCTGGCCGACGTCGAGCGTCGGCTCCATCGATTCCGAGGGGATCTGGTAGGGCTTGACGATCCAGGCCTGGATCGCCAGCGCCAGCCCCAGGGCCAGCGCGACGATGACGACCAACTCAACCAGCCCGCCGCCTTTGCCCTTCGGCTTCGGGATTGCGAGTTTCAGGCTGCCGGACCCTCGTCGGAGTCACCGGCATCGGCCGGTTTCTCGTCCTCGGCATCCTCTGACGCTGCTGGGCTGTCCTCGGTCTCCCCGGCCGCGGGCGCCTCTGCGTCCGTGTCCGCCGCTGCCTCAGTCTCTGCCGCCGCCTCGGCCTCGGTCGGCACGACCTCGTCCTGGGCCACGCCCTCGGCGTCGGTCGCGACCGCAGCGGCCGCGGC
>JBAQZI010000190.1:0-10953 GCA_049790835.1 Solirubrobacterales bacterium | reverse complement strand
CCTCCCGCCCACCCCATCGCGCCCGTCGCGGCCGCAGGCGCCCGACCGCGGTGCGGCGAGCGCTTGCCTCAAGTGCCCCGCGCACCCGCTCTTCGTTCATCCAGCGTGGGTGCGGGGGCTGCGGCGGGCACGGTTCGATCCCCTTGCAGGCGACCAGGCCGCGCTCGCGCAGCGCCGCGTCGGCGAGCAGGTAGCCGTGGTTCTCCAGCACCGCCTGCTCGGCCTCGCCGAAGGCGTCGAGGTCGGTGCGCACAGCGGCGATCACCTCGGCGACCAAGCTCCGCTCATAGCCGGGCGGATGCGCGCAGCCACCGAGGTCCCACTCGACGCAATCCTCCCAACCCGCCGCCAGGCCGCTGAGGATCAGGCCGGAAGCGCCGAAGGCGAAGCGCGGCCCCCGCGCCGGCTCGCCGCCCAGCGAGTCGACCAGCTTCCGCGCGTAGCGCTCCTCCAGCGCCGCCCTGTCGCGTGCCGCCGGGAAGGGCCTGCGCAGGAAGGAGCGGGCGCGGGCGTTGCGCCGGGCGATCGCCCGCATCGGCTCGGCCACCCGCTCCGGCCAGTCGCGGCAGCCGCCGTCGAGCGGCCAGCTCACCCCCGTCGCCAGCAGCGCGGCGACGATGCTGCCGCCGGAGACGGCGCCGACGGCGCCGGTCCGGGCGAGCAGGCCGAGCTCGTTGAGCCGGGTCAGGGCGCCGAGGTGGAAGAGCGCCGCCCGGTAGCCACC
Organism: Solirubrobacterales bacterium; assembly: GCA_049790835.1. Taxonomy (GTDB): domain Bacteria; phylum Actinomycetota; class Thermoleophilia; order Solirubrobacterales; family 70-9; genus VAYN01. Next base: position 10,229 of record JBAQZI010000190.1, on the reverse strand, counting down.
GCCGGCCAGCCACAGCGCCTTCTCGCCGCGGTCGACCTCGGTGGCCGCCAGCCCTCCCAGCCGGCCAAGGGTGGGCGACTCGATGGAGCGGGAGGATCGGGCCGAGACATCTGACATGAAGGTGGTCGGGCATTTAATCAAGGCACTTTGCTGCAATCTTTCGCAGCAAAGACACCTGTGGGAGGATGAGCCGCGATGAGCCGCGAGGTCCGCTACGAGCGAGTGGGCGCGGCGGCGCTGCTGACGATCGACCGTCCCCAGCGCCGCAACGCCGTCGACGCCGCCACCGCGGCGCTGCTGCGCCAGGGCTTCGGCGAGTTCGAGGCCGACGGCGGCGCCCGCGTGCTCGTCCTCACCGGTGCCGGCGGCGAGGCCTTCTGCGCCGGTGCCGACCTCAAGGCGCTCGACCTCGACGTCGACGACCCGGCCGGCCCCGAGGGCTTCACCCGGCTGACGCCCTCGAAGCCGGCGATCGCCGCGGTCGACGGCTGGTGCCTGGCCGGCGGCCTCGAGCTGGCGCTCTGGTGCGACCTGCGGGTCGCCACCTCCAGCTCGACCTTCGGTTTCTTCGAGCGGCGCTGGGGAGTGCCACTGGTGGACGGCGGCACCCAGCGGATGCCGCGGGTCGTCGGCATGGGCCGGGCCCTGGAGCTGATCCTCACCGGCCGGCCCGTCGCGGCCGAGGAGGCGCTGCGGATCGGCCTCGTCAACGAGATCGTCGCCGCCGGTGCCCACGTCGAGCGCGCCCTCGAGTTGGCGGAGCGGATCGCCGCCTTCCCGCAGGAGACGATGCTGGCCGATCGCCGCGCCGCGATCGAGGGCTCCGGCCTGCCCCTGGCCGAGGGCCTTGCCCTCGAGCACCGCCTCGGCCGCGAGACTCTGCACGTGGCGGTGGAAGGCGCCGCCCGCTTTGCCGCCGGCGAGGGCCGCCATGGGAGCGGCGTCTAAGGAGGTTTAGCCGCCCCCGGACGCGGAAGCGCGGGCGCGAGCACTCCGGTCACCATTAGCGCGCCCGTGCGGGAGCAGAGGAGGCGGCGCTTTATTCCCTGACCCGGCGCATCTCGTCCTCGGCGGCTTCCGGGCCGATGTACGGCATCAGCACCGCGAATAGCAGGTCGGGCAGGAGCCGCCCCAGTTCCGGGCCACGGCCGGCACGGACCTCGTCGAAGATCATCGAGGTGGCACCGCCGATCGCGAAGCGGGCGGTGTCGGCCGGCAGCTCGTCCGCCTGGGGGGAGATGGTGCGGCCTTCCTCGAGGAAGTAGGTGAAGCGCCCCAGCGCCGCCCGATAGCGGATCCGCGCGTCCTCGCCGACGGCGGTCACCTCGACCATCGCCATGCGGGCGATGTCGTGCTCGCTCGCCAGCAGGTCGACCAGGGCGCGCAGGGCGGCGGCGATCCGGTCCGGCCAGGGCTGGCCCACGGTGCTCTCGAAGGCGGTCGAGACGTGGGCGACGAGGACGTCGATCACCGCGTCGTAGGCCTCGAGAAAGCAGGCCTCGCGGCTGGTGAACATCCCGTCGAAAGTCTCGCGGCTGACCCCAGCGGCCTCGATCACGTCGGCGACGGTGGTCGCCTCGTAGCCTTTCGCCGCGGCAACCCGAACCATCGCCTCCAGGAGCCGCTCGCGCTCGGAGCGGACCGCGTAGGCCCTTGGCAGCGCTTGACCCGAGGCTGCTCCGGACCGTGGATTCGATGCCGATGAATCCATCCCAACCAGCGTAGGGCAGGCGAAGCGGCGTGTCCAACCGCCAATATGCTGCGCCGATGAAGATTGGGATCGTCGGACTGGGATACGTCGGCCTGCCCCTTGCGGTGGCCTTCGCCGAGGCGGGGCACGAGGTCTGTGGGCTCGACCTCGATCCGGCCAAGGTCGAGGCTCTAAACGCCGGCCGCAGCTACATCGAGGACGTCCCCGACAGCGCCCTGGCGCCGCTCGGCGAGCGGCTGCGGGCGAGCGCCGACTACGCCGACATGGCCGCCTGCGAGGCGGTGATCGTCTGCGTGCCGACGCCGCTGACCGGCTCCCGCGAGCCCGACCTCACCTACCTGATCGAAGCCGCGACCGCGCTCGCCGGCGTGCTCCGAGGCGGCCAGCTGGTGGTCCTCGAGTCGACCACCTACCCCGGTACCACCCGCGAGCGGCTGACCCCGCTGCTTGAAGAGTCCGGCCTGGCGCTCGGCAGCGACTTCCACGTCGCCTTCTCCCCCGAGCGGATCGATCCGGGCCGCACCGACTACACGATCAAGACCACGCCGAAGCTGGTCGGCGGCATGACCGCGGCCTGCACCGAGCGCGCCCGCGACCTTTACTCGCTGGTCTGCGACGAGGTCGTGGTCGTCTCGACCCCGGAGGCGGCCGAGCTCTCGAAGCTGCTGGAGAACGTCTTCCGCTCCGTCAACATCGCCTTCGTCAACGAGCTGGCCCAGCTCTGCGACCGCCTTGGCATCGACGTCTGGGAGGTGATCGACGCCGCCTCGACCAAGCCCTTCGGCTTCATGCGCTTCGAGCCCGGGCCGGGGATGGGCGGCCACTGCCTCCCGGTCGACCCCTTCTATCTCGCCTTCCGGGCGCGCGAGCAGAACTTCTACCCGGAGTTCATCGAGCTGGCCGGCAAGGTCAACCAGGCCCAGCCGGTCTTCTGCGTCGAGCGGATCGAGCGGGTCCTCAACCAGGCCTCGAAGTCGGTCAAGGGCTCGAAGATCCTCGTGCTCGGCGCCAGCTACAAGTCGGGCAGCGGCGACACCCGCGAGTCCCCCGCCCTGGTCATCCTGCGCCTGCTGGCCGCGCTGGAAGCCGACCTCTCCTACCACGACCCCTTCGTCCCCGAGCTCCCGGAGTTCGGCCTTTCCTCGGTTGACCTCGACGAGGCTCTCGCCAGCGCCGACCTCGTCGCCATCGTCACCGCCCACGCGGGCATCGACTACGCCGACCTCGTCGCCACAGCCGCGCGGACGCTGGACTTCAGGGGCGTGACCCGCGGGATCGAGTCCGAGAACCTCGAACGCCTCTAGGCCTTCTGGCTCTTCCTAGGCGTTCGCGGCCTGCATCTCGGCTCTCGCCAGCTCCGCACCGAAGTACGGCAAAACCGCGAAGTACATGAACTCTGGGAGCAGCTGGCGGAAGCCGCCGCTGCCGGTGGCGAGGCGTGAGTGGATCACGGCATGAATCCCGGCGGCGACGCCCTCACCGGCGATCCACGGCGGCGATTCGGACTCGCCGGCGACCTCGCGGGCCTGGTCGAGGAAGAGGTTGACGCGCGCCATTGCGGCGCCGCGCTTGGCCAGCGCCTCGGGCCCGGCGGCGTGGACCTCGACGACGAGGGCGCGGCCGATGTCCGGCTCGGCGTCGAGGAAGTCGAGCAGCGCCCTCAAGCCGGCACGCAGCTTGCCCGTCCAGCTCTCTTCCCCCCGGGCGGCGGCGCTGACGAGCGCTTCGACCCGCGCCAAGCCCGCGTCGTAGGCCTGCAGGTAGCAGTCGTCCTTGTCGGCGAAGTTGTCGTAGAAGGCCTGGCGATAGACCCCAGTGCGGTCGAGCACGGTGCGGACCGAGGTGTGCTCATAGCCCTCCGCCCCGACCGCCTCGAGCATCCCCTCCAAGATTGCCTGCCGCTTGGAGGTCACGAGCCTTAGCTCGGGGGCGGAATCGATCTGGGGGCCCGTCGCCCCGGAAACGCCGACCCTCTCAGTCCCTGCCAGGGCCTCATTGTCGGCGCGCTTTCCCATCCACCCTTCCTTTTTGTGTCGATCAAGGGAACCACTTGTCTGGTTTCCGGTACTTTAACGGTATACAGGCCGGCCGTCCAGCTTGTAAGCCCCTTGGCATCAAGGTACTCTGGCGTTCGTGGCCGAAAACGCATCGACGATGCGACCCCCGCCCGGTCGGCATCCCCTCCCCAAGGAGTTCATCGCCCAGCATCAGCGGGCGCGCATAATTTCGGCCCTCGCCGAGGAGACCGTGGAGAAGGGCTACCGCGCCGTCACCGTCGCCGACATCGTCCGCCGCGCCGGCATCGCCCGCAACACCTTCTATGAGAACTTCTCCTCCAAGGAGGACTGTTTCCTCGCCGCTTCCGAGTTCGCGGTCAAGGAGGCGCTGCGCCGCGTCGTCGACGCTGCCAGCAAGGTCGACACCTGGCCTGCCCGGGTCAACTCCGGTCTCTCCGCCTTCCTCCACTACGTCGCCAGCGAGCCCGCCCTGGCCCGCACCTGCATCGTCGAGGCGCTATCCGCCGGCCCCGCCGCGGTCGAGCGCTACGAGCGCTCGATCCAGGCTTTCGTGCCGCTCTTCCGCATGGGCCGCAAGGTCTCCCCGCACGGCGAGGAACTGCCGGGCACCCTCGAGGAAACGATCATCGGCGGCATCTTCTGGATTATCTACCAGCGCATCATCATGGGACAGACGGAGCGGATCGAGGAGCTGTTGCCGGAGCTGGTCGAGTTTTCACTCACCCCTTACCTCGGCGCCGAGGCAGCGAAGCGGGCGGCGGCCGAGAAACCTCAAGCCGCCAGCGGCTGAGTTCGGGAAGGCAGGGATCGGGGGTCCCATGACCTAGTGCTCGAGATCGAGGCTCGAACCTCCGCCGCTTCCGAGCGGGCGCAACTGATCGAGGCCCTGATCGAGGTTGCCGCCGAGCGGGGTTACATGGATACGTCGATCGAGACGGTGATTGCCCACGCAGGACTCGACCGTCCCGCCTTCGACCGCCACTTTCGCGGCAAGTACGACTGCTTCCTCTCCGCCTGGCAGGAGATGAACGAGGAGTGCATGGTCTCGTTGATGCGCGCCTACGACAGCGAGCAGTACTGGCCCGACCGCCTGCGCGCGGTTGCCCACGAGGTGGTGGGCTCGCTCAGCAGCGAGCCCAGCCGCGCCAGCTTCGCGGTCGAGGTGCTGGCCGCCGGCGACGCCGCCCGCGCCCGCCGCGACATGACGATGCGGGTGATCGCCTCGCTGATCGACGCCGGTCGCAAGGAGATGGACGATCCCGAATCGGTGCCGCACACGACCGCCGAGGCGCTCGCCGGCTCCGCCTACGGGCAGGTCTACGCCAAGGTCGTGCGCGGCGACACCGACGAGCTGCCGAAGCTGATCCCGCAGCTGATGTCGGCCGCGGTGATGCCCTATCTGGGAGTCGAGGCCGCCCTCGAGGAGTTGAATAGAAGCTCGAATTCTTCCGACCGGTATCGTCGTCCCGTGGCCGTGAATCCCGCTGACACGCCGGTCGAGGAAGGCGAGGAGTACCCGCCCGAGCTGGCCCGCCTGCCGCCCGGACGGCACGGCCTGCCACGCGAGTTCGTCGCCCACAACCAACGCGAGCGGCTAATTGCCGGGCTCGCCGAGGCGATCGCCGAAAACGGCTACGCCGGCACGACGATCGCCCACATCACACGCCATGCCGCGGTTTCCCGCCGCACCTTCTACGAGCACTTCGCCAGCAAGGACGAGTGCTTCGTCGCCGCTTACGACACGGTGATGGCGGAGCTGCGCGAGCGCGTCGGCCGGGCCTTCGAGGAGGAGGACGACTGGCCGCACGCGGTCAAGGGCGGCATCGGCGCGATGCTGGCCTTCCTCGCCGCCGAGCCGAACCTCGCCCGCCTCAGCATGGTCGAGGCGCTGGTCGCCGGGCCGGTCGTGGTCGAGCGCTACGACAGCGCCATCCAGAGCTTCGTCCCCTACTTCGAGAGCGGCCGCGACGGCCGCTCGCCTGAGGTCCTGGCGCGCCTCAACCCGACCACCGAGGAGGCCCTGGTCGGCGGCATGATGTCGCTGATTTCCCGCCGCATCATCGCCGGCAAGACCGCCGAGCTGGAGATCCTCCTGCCCGACCTGGTCGAGTTCACGCTGACGCCCTACCTTGGCAGCGAGGAAGCCGCCGAGGTCGCCCGCGAGGGCTGAAGCTCTATTCAACCAAAATGACCATGGTATGGTGACCATGGTCATGACCAGCAATTCTCGAGAGATAACCGCCACGCAATTCAAGGCGCACTGTCTGCGACTGCTTGACGAGGTGGCGGAGACCGGCGAGACCTTGATCGTCACCAAGCACGGCCGGCCAGTCGCTCGTGTCGAGGCCCCTTTGCGCCCCGACGACCTCCGCGGCAGCGTCAAGATCAATATGACCGACGACGAGCTGATCAATTTCTCGATGGGCCCATGGGATATGGAGCGCGAGGATTGACCATCCTCGATACGCATGTCCTGGTTTGGCTCGTCGCCTCTCCCGAGCGGATCAGTGCGCGGGGTCGACGAGCGATTGCCGCGGATTCGGAGCTGGCCATCAGCATGGCGTCCATTCAGGAGATCGCCTACCTGGTCGTTCGGGGCAGACTTGCCATGGACCGTCCTCTCGGCGTTTGGATCCGGGATGCGCTGGCCGTGCACGAGGTCCAGGCTCTACCGACGACGGTGCCGGCGTGCCTGCGTGCCGGCTCTCTCGATCCCGAGGGGTTTCACGGCGACCCGGTCGACCGCCTCATCTACGCGACCGCCGTCGAGCACGACGCTCAGCTCGTTACCGCGGATGGACGCCTACGAAAGTCCGATCCCGCCCGCACGATCTGGTGATGCTGGCTTTGGCTGAGGCGCTGGGCGTTACGGCGGTGGCGTGGCGCCACCTGGGTCGCGGCTGTCACCGCTGGCGCCGCCGTATCTCGCCCGCGCCTCGCCGATGTTTGGCCAACATCTGGGTGCAGACTGACAGACCGAGACGGTTAACGCAAGACTTCCTGAATAAACGATGAAGTATCGAGACGGTGGGGCGGTCAGCGGGTCTGCGCTGCCGCATCGGCGGTGCGCAGCTCCAGCCAGGCCTCGTCCTCGCCGAAGTAGTTGAGGACGACGAGGTGGGAGAGGTCCGGCAGCAGCCGCTCGACCTCGGCGGCGCGGCCGGCGCCGATCTCCAGCCCGATCGATTCCTCGACTGCGCCGAGCATGAAGCCGGCGGTCATCCGCGAGACCGAGGGGAGGGCGCCGGGCTGCTCGCGGGCGCTGTCGATCGCGGCCATCAGGCGCTCGACGACCTGCTGGTGCACGGCCCAGGCATGGCCGCGGGCGGCGCGGACCTCAATCAGCAGGGCCTTCGCCAGCAGCGGCTGCTCGGCGACGAAGCGGAGCAGCTCAGTCAGCGCGGCGCGGAACCCGAGGCGCCAGTCGGCACCCCCGCGTCCCGCCTCCAGCAGGTCCTGGCTGAGCCGCTCGGCCGCCTCCTCGTATGCCTGCCCGAAGCACTCCTCCTTGCTGCCGAAGCGGCGATGGAACTGGTCAACGCTGATGCCCGCCCGCGCAGCTACCTCCTGCACGGAGGCCTTCTCATAGCCAAGGGCGCCGACGGTGAGGAGCATCGCTTCATGGACGCCGCTGGCCGTGCCGCGGTCCGGCACGGCCTCCTCCCAAGACCGGACCGCACGGAGTGGACGCGTTCCTTCCACCTGAGGTACTTTAGCCCATGTTTGGGAACTCACTCCACTCTGTGTACTGAGGTCGTACCTATGGGAACCCGCGCTATCCTAGGAGAGTGCGTGCCTTGCCCGGAAAGGCGTCTCGGCAGCCCCCCGGCCCCCAGCCGGTGAGCCGCAGCGCCGCTGCCGCCGACCAGCGCCGCCGCATCCTCGAGGCAACCGCCGACCTGGTCGCCGAGAATGGCTACCAGGGGGCGACGATCGAGACGATCGTGCGCCGGGCGAAGGTTGGCTACGCGACCTTCTACAAGAACTTCGAAGACAAGGAGCAGTGCTACCTGGAGCTGCTCGACGCCGCCTACGGGGTCACCTTCCACCGCGTGCGGCGGGCCTACGACCACGAGGAGGAGTGGCCCGACAAGGTCGCGGCCGGTCTCGGCGGGCTCTTCGAGAACATCACCGCTCACCCCAACATCGGCCGTGCCTGCCTGGTCGAGGTGCTGACCGCGGGCCCCGAGGCGGTCGCCCGCCACGAGGCGCTGCTGAAGAAATTCACGCCGCTGCTGAAGCCGGGCCGGGAGCTGAACCCGCGCCGGGCCGAGCTGCCGGACACGCTCGAGGATACCCTCACCGGCGGCGTCCTCTGGGTGATCAACCAGCGCCTCATCGCCGGCGAGGCCGAGGCCCTGAAGGGCCTGCTGCCGGAGACGATCGAGTTCGTGCTGCGGCCGTACGTCGGCGAGGACAAGGCGGCGCGCGAGGCGCAGCTGGCGGCTTCGAGCTAAGCCCGCCGGCGCTCAGGAGACGCTGCCGCGGGGGGCGACCCACTGCATGGGCTGGCCGGTGACCGCGGCGATCCGCTCGTAATCGGCGTCGTAGTGGAGGACGGTGAGGCCCGCCCGCTCGGCGCACGCGGCGATCAGGAGGTCGGGGATCGACAAGCCCCGGTGCTGCGAACGCTCAGCGAGCTGCGCCTGCACCTCGAGGGCTCGCCGCAAGCATCCATCGTCGAGCTCGACGCGAGGCATGCCCTGTAGAACCCGCGCGCCCGCCCGATACCCGGCAGGACTGGTCGCGCTGTAGAGGATCTCGAGGTCGACCACGCCGCAGATGGCGATCTCCCCGTCGAGCAAGAGAGGCTCGAGGGCCGCTCGTACCTCAGGGCGGGTCTGCTGCCGGGTCAAGGCACTCTTGTCCGCGAGGAAGGTGGACATCGGGCCGGCTAACGCCAAGCGCCTTTCATGACCTCGGGGTCGTCGAGGGCCAGTGCATCCGAGTCGAACAGCAGGTGGATAAGTTCCCGACGCTGCTGGCGTTTGATCACTTCATCAAGCGCGACATCCACGGTTTCGGTCAGCGTCTTGGTGCCGAGAATCTCCTTTGCTGCGGCGACTTTGCTCATGTCTACCTCGAACGACGTCTTTCGTCTAGCGATCGCAAACCACCTCCGAATATATAGCGACTCTCGATCCCAAGAATAGAAATTTACAGAGAATTTGCTATCTCGTGACATTCTGCCTGGCGCGCCATATCCTCACCCCGTGCCCGAAGAAGAACTGGGTCCGCTTCCCGCCGGCCGCCACGGCTTCAGCCCCGAGCAGGTTGCCCACAACCAGTACGAGCGACTGATCGCCGGCTTCGCCAGCGCCGTCGCCGAGCACGGCTATAACGAGGTCACGATCGCCCACGTCACCAAGCAGGCGAAGGTCTCCCGCCGGGTCTTCTACGCGAACTTCGAGAGCAAGGAGGCGTGCTTCCTGGCGGCCTTCGACGTGGTTGTGGCGCACATCCATGAGCTGGTCGCGGAGGCGGTCGAGTCGGCGCCGAACTGGCCGCATCAAGCGATCGCGGCAGCGCGCGAGGTCCTCGCCTTCCTCGCCTCCGAGCCGGACCTGGCCCGGCTCTGCCTGGTCGAGTCCCAGAGCGCCGGCCCGGTCGTGGCGGCGCGCCTCCACGATGCGGTCCGCGAGCTGGTGCCGCCGCTGGAGCGGGGGAGGGGGGAGCGCACCGACGAGCGTGAGCTGCCTCCCACTACCGAGGACTCCATCGTCGGCGCCCTTGTCTCTCTCGCCGCGCGCAAGGTCGCCGGCGGCGAAGCCGAACGTCTAACGGACCTCCTCCCCGACTTCACCGAGTTCATCCTCTCGCCGTACCTGGGGCCGGCCGAGGCCGAGCGCCTCGCCCGCGCCGCCGCGTAGTTCGTTCGGTACCTCCTCGTCCACCACCGGGAACGCCTCTAGGAACGTCGATTTTCCTTTGGGAACTCTCCCTTGACAACTCGTGAGCGAGGTGGTTCACTGGCGCCACTTGAAGGTACGGCTAGCAACTTCTAGGAACTAGCAATACCCATCGAGTGAATCAGGGAATCAGCGGTACAGGGACAAACGAGCCCCGCCGGGAACGCCGCAACAGGGAAGCGGCAGGCAATCGGGCTCACGGGACAAGGAGACAGCTGGGTGAGACACCACCGTCGCCATCTGACTTTCGGGTCGCGCTCAGCGATCTCCAAAACGCAACTCGCGTGCGCCGCGCCGAGCGCCGGCACGCCTGAATCTCAAGAGGAGAGGTAACCGATGCTCCAACGTCTTCGTAGTCAGATCGGCACGGCGGGACTCGTCGTGGCGATCGTCGCCCTCGTCGCCGCACTGGGCGGCGGCGCCTATGCCGCCAGCGGCGGCGCTGATGGCGACAAGGCCAGCGCCGCCGATAAGGCCAGCGCCAGCGCCAAGGCCAAGCAGGGGCCGAGGGGCAAGACCGGCAAGCGGGGCAAGACCGGCAAGACGGGGCCGGCCGGGCCCGCCGGACCGGCAGGGCCGCAAGGCACGGCC
>JBAQZI010000189.1:0-7078 GCA_049790835.1 Solirubrobacterales bacterium | reverse complement strand
GCCGTGGTGCGGCCGACCGCGTCGACCTCGGCGCAGCGAGCGGCCAGGCGCACGGCGCTGGCGATGCCCTCGGCACCGGAGCTGCCGTGGCCGACCACGGCGATGCCGCGCAGGCCGAGCAGGATCGCGCCGCCGGTGGTGTCCGGGTGCAGCTCGCGGCGCAGGCCGCCGAGCGCCGGCTTCAGCAGCAGCCCGCCGATCATCGAGACCGGATTGGAGCGGGCGGCGTCGCCGACCGCACCGGCGACCGTCTTCGCGGTTCCCTCCATCAACTTCAAGGCGACGTTGCCGGTGAAGCCGTCGGTGACGACGACGTCGACCGCCGCCGCCGGCAGATCGCGTCCCTCGACGTTGCCGGCGAACTCGATCCCGGGCGCCGTCGAGAGCAGGCGGTGGGCCTCGACGACCTCCTCCCGGCCCTTGCCGGACTCCTCGCCGACGCTGAGCAGGCCGACGGTCGGGTTCTCGACCTCGAGCACGGCGGCGCTGAAGGCGGCGCCAAGGAAGGCGAACTGGACCAGGTGCTGGGCGCGGACTTCGACGTTGGCGCCGACGTCGAGGAAGAGCACGGGCTTGCCGGGGATCGGCACGCGCACGGCCAGGGCCGGGCGCTGTACGCCTTTGAGCCGGCGCAACCCGAAGGTCGCGGCCGCCATCGTCGCCCCGGTCGAGCCGCAGCTGACCATCGCGTCGGCGCCGTCGTCGGCGACGTCGCGGGCGGCGAGCACGACCGAGGCCTCCGATTTAGCGCGGACGGCGGGCACCGGGTCCTCGTCGTTGGCGATCCACTCAGCGGTCGGGACCACCTCCACCCCGTCGGCGTCATCGAGCTGGAGCTCGGCGGAGGGCCCGAAGACGCGGACGCCGATGCCGTCGGCGGCAGCGAGCCGCGCCCCCTCCGCCAACACCTCGAAACCCTGCTCAGCGCCGTACCCGTCGAGGGCAACGGTGACGCCGCGCCCAACCGCCACGGCTACTGGGAGTCGGTGGGGGTCGCCGGAGCCTCGGCGACTTTGTGCGAGACGACCTCACGCCCGGCGTAGATCCCACACGTCGGGCAGACCCGATGCGGAAGCCGGGGGCTGTGGCAGCGCGGACAGCTATTCAGCCTCGCCTTGCCAGCCTTGTGATTGGCGCGCCGCTTGTCGCGTCGGGCGCTGGAGGTTCTCTTCTTCGGGACAGCCATCGTCGCGGGATCGTAGCGACCGGAAGCTCCGAGGGTCGGCTGAGAGGGGTGCCCGCCCCTCTCAGTAGGTCGCTCGGACTACGGCTAGATCGCCTTGGCGCCAGGTGACCTCCCCGTCGCTCCAGCTGGTCAGGTTCTCCAGCTGGTCGCCCACGAAGACGTCGCCGATCACCAGCGAGCGGGCCTGGCGCTTGACCTGGCGGCAGAGGTTCTTGCGCTGGTCGTCGTCGAGCTGGTTGACCGAGAGCACCGAGATGACCAGGTCCCAGGGGCCATCGGGAAGTGGGTCCTCCATGCGGGCGAGCTGGACGTCGTCGTAGCTCTTGCGGGCGCGGAAGACCATGTCCGGACTGGCGTCGAGGCCGATCACCCAGGCCTCGGGGTGGGCCTCGATCAGGCGCCGCGTCGTCTCCCCCGTGCCCATACCGAGCTCGAGCACGCGCTCCGGGCCGAATGGGATCGCCGCCACGGCCTGGTCCTGGAGCTCGTCGTAGCCGGGGATCTCGGCACGAATCCGCTCCAGGTAAACCTCGGGTGTCCAGTCGAATTGACCCATCTCGTAACCTCGCTAGGAGGGGATCATCGTAAGGGCCTATTCAGCGGAGGTTCGCTCATGTCACGGACGCGCACCACGATCATCGACCTCTCGCGCCTCGCGCTGGCCCATGGCGAGGGCCGGCGGATCGAGGTCCCGGTCGAGCTCGACCCCTTCGAGCTCGGCGGTCAGGCCTACGTCGCCAACCCCGCCGCGCCCACCGTGCGGCTCGAGGTCTCGCGCCCCAGCGGCGGCTTCGCCTTTCGCCTCCAGTTTCCGGTCCACATCGAGGGGCCGTGCATGCGCTGCCTCGAGACCGGCGCCCTCGACCTCGAGATCGAATCCCGTGAGGTCGACGCGGCCCTGACCGACGATGAGGAGCTGCGCAGCCCCTACGTCGCCGAGGACGAGCTGGACATCGGCCGCTGGGCCCACGACGCCACCCTGCTTGCCCTCCCGACCCGCTTCCTCTGTCGCCCCGACTGCGCCGGCCTCTGCCCCACCTGCGGCGTCTCCCTCAACGACGCCGACCCGGCCGACCACGAACACGAGCAAGCCGCGGACCCACGCTGGGCGGCGCTGAAAGACCTGAAGCTCGACTGATCCAGATTCCGCGGTTCCTTTCCCGCGAAGTAGGTGGATAAGGAACCACGGAAACGCGATAGGCGGCCCGTCCCGAGGCAGTTCATCTACCGAAGCGCATGCGAGCGGGGTCCGGGTACCCCTCCGAACGTTTTGCGCCGCTGGCCGAAAGACCATCTCGGACGGCCGTCAGCGATCCCGCCAGTCAGGCGAGAGAGGAGGGGTACCCGGACCCCGCCCTACAGCTAAGGCTGCTGGTCGAGCTCGGCCGCCGGCTCGTCATCGCGCCCGGCGAGACGATCGCGACCGCGCTGCACGGCGGCGAGGAACTTCTGCAGGTTCACTTCAAGGGTGTTGAGGATCTCGTCGGCGTAGTCCTCGGCGCCGAGGCGGATTTCGCGCTCGCGGGTGCGGGCGTCCTCGACGATCTCATCGGCGGCGCGCTCGGCCTGCTTGGTGACCTCCTCGTCGGAGATCAGGCGGGCCTGCTGCTCGCGGGCCTCGCGAACGATCCGCTCCGCCTCGCGTTTGGCCTCGGCCAGCATCTCCTGGCGCTCCTTGACGATCCAGCGCGCCTGCTTGATCTCCTCGGGGATCGTGGCGCGCATCTGATCGAGGAGGTCGTAGATCTCCTCGCGGTCCACACGCACCTGATCCGTCAATGGGACGGGTCGGGCGTTGTGGACGACGTCGTCCAGCTTGTCTATGAGAACGAGAACGTCCATTTGCAGGTCGTAAGCCTACGTGTATGCGGGGGATTTGGTGAAGATGCCGTTATCCAGGGCGTTTTTTGCAAGCCGTCGCCCACGGGACGAGACGATGACGGGAAGCCTACCTGTCGTCCAGGCGGTCAGCGAGCGCGACCGCGACCGGGCCGGGCACGAGGTCGGAGACGTCGCCCCCGAAGGTGGCCATCTCCTTGACCCCGGTCGAGGAAAGGAAGCTGTAGTGCGGAGAAGCGATCACGTAGATGCTCTCGATGCCCGGGTCGAGCTTGCGGTTGAGCTGCGCCATCTCGAACTCGTACTCGAAGTCGGAGATCGCCCGCAGGCCCTTGACGATCGCCTTGGCGCCGTTGTCGCGGGCGAACTCGACCAACAGCGTGGCGAAGATCTGGACCTCGACGTTGGGCAGGTCCGCGGTCGCCTCAGCGATGAAGTCGCGGCGCTCCTCGGCGTTGAAGAGCGTCTTCGCCTTGCGCACCGGGTTGTTGACGACGCCGACGACGACGCGGTCGAAGACGTTCGAGGTCCGGGTGATGATGTCGATGTGGCCGTTGGTCACCGGGTCGTAGCTGCCCGGGCAGACCACGGTGCCGTTCTTGCGCTCGCTCACTCCCCCGCCTCCCCGTATATGGAGATGTCGGCGGCGCCGTAGCGGCGCTGCCGCAGGCGCTCCACCGAATCGATCCGCAGCGGCTTGCCGGCGCCGCTCTCGACGATCGCCCGCCCACCGCTGGCGAGCAGTCGGGGCAGATGGGTGTTGAGATCCTGCGCCACGCGGTCGGCGAGTCTATAGGGGGCATCGACGAAGACGAGGTCGAAGCGGGGACGCTCGGACTCCTCTGGGAGCGCCGCCAGCCAGCGCCCGACGTCGCCGCGGACCAGCTCGGTGCGCTCGCGCAGACCGAGCTGCTCGACGTTGCCCAACGCCGGCCGGGTGTCGCGGTCGACGAGGAGCGCGCGCTCGGCGCCACGCGAGAGCGCCTCGATCGCCAGGGCGCCGGTGCCGCAATAGAGGTCGACGACGGTGGCGCCGACGACGCGCTCCCCCAGGGCGGAGAAGATCGCCTCGCGGACGCGGTCGGAGGTGGGGCGCACCTTCCAGCCGCGCGGCGCGACCAGGCGCCTGCCCTTGAGCTCTCCAGCGATCACGCGCACGCAGGAAACCTAGATGGCGTTCGTCCTTGGGACGGATATGCCGGTCCAGGGAGGAATGCCGCGGCTAGAGGGGAATCGGGTCGGCCGCCCCGGCGCCGAAGCGGCGGCGGGCGGCGTCGAGCAGCGGGCCCAGGGCGGGATCGGCAAGCGAGCCGTGCCGCTCCAACAGCGCCAGGACCTCGTCACGGGCGGCGATCAGGGCCTCCGAGTCCTCGGGCAGGCTGGCGACGGCGAAGCGCGGCAGGCCGCTCTGGCGGGTGCCGAGGATCTCGCCCTCCCCGCGCAGGCTGAGGTCGATCTCGGCCAGCTTGAAGCCGTCGCGCTCCTTCGCCACCGCCTTCAACCGGCGCCGGCCCAGCCCTCCCGCCTCGGCCGCGAACAGCATGCACTGCGACGGGTGCTCGCCGCGACCGACCCGACCGCGCAGCTGGTGCAGCTGGGAGACGCCGAAGCGCTCCGCGCCCTCGATCACCATCACCGTCGCATTGGGCACGTCGATCCCGACCTCGATCACCGTCGTCGCCACCAGCACGTCGGTCTCCCCCGCCGCGAAGGCGCGCATCGCCTCCGCCTTGTCGGCCGATGCCATCTGGCCATGCAGGACGCCGACCCGGAAGTCGCGCAGCTCGCTCGCCCGCAGCCGCTCGGCCTCGACCGCCGCCGCCTTGCCCGCGACTTTGTCCGACTCCTCGACCAGCGGGCAGACGACGAAGGCCTGACGGCCCTCGCGCAGGCGCTGGCGCAGGAAGTCGTAGGCGCCGGCACGGCGGTCCTCGCCCACCAACCAGGTCTCGACCGGCTGCCGCCCGGCCGGCAGCTCGTGCAGGGCGGTGGTGTCGAGGTCGCCGTAGGCGGTCAGGGAGAGGGTGCGGGGGATCGGCGTCGCGGTCATGTGGAGGATGTGCGGCGCCATTCCCGCCACCCCCTTTGCGTCGAGGGCGCGACGCTGCTCGACCCCGAACCGATGCTGCTCGTCGACCACGCAGAGGCCGAGCCGGGCGAACTGGACGGTCGGCTCGATCAGCGCGTGGGTGCCGAGGATGAGTCCCAGCTCGCCGCTGGCGAGCTGGTTCAGGGCTCGCCGGCGGCTGGAGGCCGGCGTCGCCCCCGTGATCAGCGCGAAGGGGGTCGCCTCCGCCGCCAGCAGGCGGCCGAGGGTGATCGCGTGCTGCTCGGCCAGGG
Source organism: Solirubrobacterales bacterium (assembly GCA_049790835.1). GTDB lineage: Bacteria > Actinomycetota > Thermoleophilia > Solirubrobacterales > 70-9 > VAYN01. Next base: position 1,713 of record JBAQZI010000189.1, on the reverse strand, counting down.
TCTCGGTCGGCGCCATCAGCGCCGCCTGGAAACCGGCTTCGATCGCCCGCAGCATCGCGTAGACGGCGACCACCGTCTTGCCTGAGCCGACCTCTCCCATCAGCAGCCGCTGCATCGGCTCGCCGGAGTCGATGTCGGCGTCGATCTCGGCGAAGGCGGCGAGCTGACCTCTGGTGGGCTCGAAGGGCAGCGAGGCGACCCAGCGGTCAACCAGCCCGCCGGGCTTGCCGAGGCGCGGGGCCGGGCGGGCGGTGCGGTGAGTTCGCTTGCGGGTGGTGAGGATCGCCTGGTAGAGGAAGAGCTCTTCGAAGGCGACGCGTTCCAGGGCCACTTCGGCTTCTTCTGGACTCTCCGGGAAATGGGCGGTGCGAATCGCATCTCCCACCCCCGGAAGACCACGACGGGCCCGCAACTCCGCCGGGAGCCCCTCGATCACGTTCGGCGCCCATCTACAGGCCTGCTCGGCCCAATCCCTGATCCGCTGCGCCTTCAAGGCCTCGGTTGCGGGATGGACAGGGACGAAGGCCCCGGGCCGCGGGTCCTGTCGAGGGGGAGGGTCCTGCGGGCGGGCGAGGGCGTCCGTTCTCGGACCCTCCCCCTCGCCACCCCCGGCAGGGAGCACCTCGTACTCGTTTACGCCGAGGCCGCGTTTGGAGAACTTGCCGGTGATCAGGAGGCGGGCGCCGGGGCTCAGCTTCTCCGCCACCCAGGGTTGGTTGAACCAGGTGGCCTTGGTGTGGCCGCTTTCGTCGCCGACTTTGACCGAGGTGATGGTGAGGCCGGGGCGCCGGAATGGGCGCGGCTTCGAGCCCAGGACTTCGACGAGCACGGTGCCGGTCTGGCCGTCCTCGAGGTCGCTCAAGGGCTGGATGGTGCGGTCGCGGTGGCTGTGCGGGAAGCGGAAGAGGACGTCGCCGACGGTGTGGATGCCGGCTTCGGTCGCGGCGGTGGCGAGTTTGGGGCCGACGCCGGCAAGGGCCTCGATCGAGGCCTCGAGCACGCCGGGGCGGGGCCAGTGGACGGGTGCCTCCAACATGGCGGCCCGGGACAGCTCGGTGGCGCCGGCGAAGGAGCGCATCAGGCGGCGCTGATCCGGGGCGGGACCACTACTGGGCGGCGAGCAGCCACCACCAGCTGGGCTGTCCCCCCTCGTGGGTCTCGATCTCGGCCCCGTCGGGGCCGTGGGTGTCGATCTGCGAGAGCGGGATCGGGGCTCCCTCGCCGGCGATCACAGTGACGATCTCGGCGTCGCCGGCGAGGTGCTGGATCGTCGTCGTCAGGGTCGAGCCGGCGCCGCCCCAGGCGACGATCTCGCCGTCGGCGAAGCCGACCGCGTCGCCCTGCTTGAAGCGGCCCTGGGCGTCGTCGCGAGCGGCCGGGGCGACGCCGCCGGTGGCGACCGCCGCGAGCGCCGACTCCAGCCGCTCCGCGTTCTGGTCGGCCGAGGCGTCGGGATCGAGCTCGACCAGCGCCAGCAGGCTGGCCTGCTGCGACATCGCCGGCACCACCCGCGCCGGCTTCTCGGAGAGCTCGCAGGCCCGCTCGGCCGCCATCACCACATTCGAGGAGCTGGGCAGGACCAGGACCTCGGCCGCCGCGACCCCGTGGATGCCCGCCAGCAGCTCGTAGGTCGAGGGGTTGAGCGTCTCGCCGCCGGGGACGACGTCGGCGCCGAGCTCGGCGAAAAGCCGCTCGAGGCCGGCGCCGGCGGCG
>JBAQZI010000188.1:0-10780 GCA_049790835.1 Solirubrobacterales bacterium | reverse complement strand
CACGAAGACCGCCGCAACCCGCAGGAACCAGCCCGGACTATGCGCAAGGGGCCAGGTGCCCCTCGACCGAACCTCCCCGCAGTTCGTGAGGGCGAGGGGCACCTGGCCCCTCTCTCATTGGCTAGCTAATCCTGGAGAACGCGAATCGTCCGGCCCTTGCGAGCCGTGAGGAAGTCCACCTTGCCGGCACGAGTCGCGAAGATCGTGTGATCGCGCCCGAGCCCAGTTCCCTCACCGGGCCAGAACCGCGTCCCCCGCTGCCGCACGATGATCTCGCCGCCAGTTACCTCCTGGCCCGCGAACACCTTCACGCCCAGCATCTTCGGGTTCGATTCACGCCCATTGCGACTGGAGCCCAGCCCCTTCTTATGAGCCATCGGTCTCCTCCTTCTTCGCAGCGGGTTTTTTCGCGGCGGCCGGTTTTTTCTCAGCCGGTTTGTCCGCGGCTTGTGCGCTTTTACTGATTTTGGTGGCGGCCGATTTGAGCAGTTTGACCTCGGTCACCTCGAGCTTGGTCAGCTCGGAACGGTGGCCCTGCTTACGTCGATAGCCCTTCTTGGCCTTGTATTTGAAGACTTTGATCTTCGGCCCGCGCAGGTGCTCGGCGACCTTCGCCTCGACTTTGACCTTCTCCAGCTCCTTCGGTGCCGCCAGCACGGTGTCGTCCCGGAACATCACGGGACGCAGGGAGACTTTGTCCCCCTCCTTGGCGTCGAGGCGATCGACGAAGAGGGCAGTGCCCTGCTCGACCTTGTACTGCTTGCCACCGGTTTCCACGACTGCGTACATGCTCAGCTCTCGTCCTTGCTTCCTTGATTGGCGCGCGAACGCCCGCGACCGCCACGGCGGCCTCGACTGCGTTTACGCGAAGCGGCCGCTGAGTCTAGCTCGGAGTCGCCCTCGTCGGCAGCGCCGGACCCGTTCGGGGAGTCGGAGCCCAGCAGCGAGGCGATCGCCGCCGAGCGCTGCACTTCCTCGATCCGCACCATCCGGCGCTGGCCGACGAAGCGACCGCCGCCGGTGACGCTGACGATGTAGGAGTCGATCCGGGCGACCGCGTCGTCGGCGTTGTACATGTGCGGCTCGTCGATCTTGACCAGCACCTCCTCGCCGACCTTGAACGGCAGCGCCCGCTCCTCGATCTCGGCCCGGGTCCCTTGCTCGACCAGGTCGAAGGTGTCGATCGCCAGCGCGTCGCCGCCCTCGAAGTGGAAGCGCTTGCCGGTTTCGTCCTCGAGCTCGGAGAGGCCGCTGTCCTCGCCGGTCAGCTCGTGCGCGACCTTCGGGTTGACGCGAATCAGGAAGGCCTCGGTGTCGGCGTGCTCGGCGGCGATGTCGCGCATCTTGCGCAGCCCCTCCAGGGCCACCGTCTCGGCCGAGAGGACGACGCCCTCACCGTGGCAGGTCGGGCAGGGGGCGGTGAGGATCTCGCGTACCCCGTCGGTCACGTTCTGGCGCGTCATCTCGACCAGGCCCAGCGGCGAGACCTCGACCACGTAGCTCTTCGACTTGTCGGCGTCGAGCGCTTTGCGCATCACCTTCAGCACCTTGTCGCGGTTGCTGGCCCGGGCCATGTCGATGAAGTCGATGACGATGATGCCGCCGATGTCGCGCAGCCGCAGCTGCCGCACCGCCTCCTCGGCTGCCTCCGTGTTGACTTTGGTGATCGTCTCCTCGAGGCCGCCCTTGCCGCGGCCCGTAAAGGAGCCGGAGTTGACGTCGATCACGGTCAGCGCCTCGGTGTAGTCGATGATCAGGTAGCCGCCCGAGGGCAGGTCGACACGGCGATTCAGGGTCGACTCGATCTCCTCGTCGATCTTCCATTTCTCCAGCAGCGGCTTCGAGTCTTTGTAGAGCTCGACGCCCGCGACCAGCTCCGGCGCCGTGCGCTGGAAGAAGTTGGTGACCCGCTCGAACTGCTTCTCGGAGTCGATGATCGCCTTCTCGAACTCGCTGAGGAAGACGTCGCGCAGAACCCGCACCGAGAGGTCAGCCTCCTGGAAGACGAGCGACGGCGCCTTGGTCGTCTCGCTGCGCCGCTGCAGGACCTCATTGAGCCGCTGCAGATAGCCGATCTCCCGCACGAAGTCGGATTTCTTGGCGCCGTGGGCGGCGGTGCGGACGATCAGCCCGCCGGGCCCTTTGTAGGTGCGGTCGACCATCTTGCGCAACCGGTCGCGCTCGGAGTCGGAGAGGCGGCGGCTGACGCCGACCCCACTTCCCTGTGGCGCGAACACGAGGTAGCGGCCGGCGATCGAGACGTTCATCGAGAGCCGCGCGCCCTTCGTCTTCAGCGGATCCTTGACCACCTGGACGAGGATCTCCTGCCCGGGTTTGATCAGCTCGTTGATCCGGCGCCCGGAACCGCGGCCGCGCTTGGGCGCCTGCTCACCTCCCGGCAGGACGATCTCGTCGACGTGCAGGAAGCCGTTGCGCTCGAGGCCGATGTCGACGAAGGCGGCCTCCATACCGGGCAGGACGTTGTCGACCTTGCCCTTGTAGATGTTGCCGACGATGGATCGCTTGCCGCGGCGCTCGATGTAGAGCTCGGCGACGTCGGCCTTGCCGCCTTTCGTCTTCGACTCGAGGACGGCGACACGGGTCTCTCCGCGCTCGGCGGAGACCAAAATCGTTTTTTTCATTGCTTCAACTCAGTTTCGAATAGGTACGCAGGCCGGGGGCCCTTTAGGGCTTCACCAGGCGAACCTCCCCTTCTGACTGAGACGCGCTTGGATGTTGATGCTCTGAAGCACTCCGATCGCCAGGAAGGTAGCGATCACGGAGGACCCTCCATAGCTCATCAGCGGTAAGGGGATGCCCGTGATCGGCATGATGCCGAGGTTCATCCCCACGTTGACGAAGACCTGGAAGAGCAGCGAGACGGCGATGCCGCCCGCTACAAGGGCCCCATATGAGTTCTTCGAAAGCGTCACGATCCGCAGCGCCCGCCAGAAGAGCAGGGCGTAAAGGGATAGGACGAACGCGGCGCCCATGAACCCGTAGCGCTCACCGATCACCGCGAAGATGAAGTCGGTGTGCCGCTCGGGAACGAAGTCGAGCCGCGTCTGGGTGGCACGGTCGCCTCGGCCGGTTTTCTCACCGGAGCCGATTGCGACCACTGATTGGTTCTGCTGGTAGCCCGCGCCGCTCGCGTGCTCGCTCGGGTCCAGGAAAGAGGTGAGCCTCTGCTCCTGATAGCCCTTCAAAACGGGCACCCCAACGGAGGGGGCGGCGACGAGGACAAGTGCGGTCAACGCGACGAGTGCCGCGCCGATGACGGCGAAGTGGGTCCAGGGAACACCACCGAAGTACATCACGGCGAGGGTCGCGACCGCGAACACCAGTGAGGTGCCGAGGTCTGGCTGCAGGAAAACGAGTGCCGCGGGAGCCAGTCCGAGGCAGAGATAGCGCACCGTGCGCTGCCTCGCCGAGCCCCGCCTGGCGCCGTCGATGACGAACCCGGCAAGCGCCAGCACGAGCAGGAGCTTGCCGAGCTCCGACGGCTGGAAGCTGAAGAAGGGGAATTCGATCGCACGCCGGGAGCCGCGGGCGGTGAAGCCGAAGACGAAGACGAGCGAGATGCTGGCGCAGAGGAAGGTGTAGATCCCGACCCGCAGCTCGCGGAAGCGCGAGTAGTCGATCCGGGTCGCCAGCAGCATCCCGATCAGCCCGATCACGCAGTAGATCGCCTGGCGATCGACGAAGTAGCGGGGGCTGCCGGGCACGTCGTTGAGGGTCGCCTGGGAGAGCGTGAAGACGCTGAAGGCGGCCAGCGCCACGGTGACGAAGGCCAGCGGCCAGTCCATGTGGGCGAGGCCGAGGCGCTCGGCGATGCCGACGCGAATCATGAACGGCTCGGGGCGGGCATGTCGGCCGCGGGCGGCGTACATCATTCCGCCAGCCCGGTGCCGGTCGCCGCGACCGAGCTCGCGTGTTTGCCGAAATACGCTTCGAGGATCTGCAGCGCGGCCGGAGCAGCGGATTCGGCGCCGAAGCCACCTTCCTCGATGGTCACGATGGTGACGATGCGGGGGTCCGGATAGGGGGCGAGGATCGCGTACCAGGACTGGTCGATGTGCGGCGGTCGCTGCGCCGTCCCGGTCTTGCCGGCGACCTCGATCGGAAAGCCGCCGAAGATGCCGGTGGAGGTGCCGTCGGGGCCCTGGGCCGCCTGATGCAGGCCTTCCATGATCGCCCGCCGGTGGGCGGGGTCGATCCGGATCTTGCGCTGCGGTGGCGGATCGAATTCCTTCAGCACCCGCCCCGCCGCGTCCTCGACTTCCATCCCCACGTGCGGGGTGACGAGCGTGCCGTCGTTGCCGAGGGCGGCGTAGGCGATCGCCAGCTGCAGCGGGTTGGCCTGCAGGTCGCCCTGGCCGGTCGCCAGCTGGATGTTGTCGCCCGCTGACCAGGGGCGTTCGGTTTCGCCATCCTTGTAGAGCTGGTTGCGCCACTCGCGGCTGGGCACCAGGCCTTCGGTCTCGCCGGGGAGGTCGAGCCCGGACTCCTTGCCGAACCCGAGCTTGGCCGCCCAGTGCTGCAGCTGGTCGGTGTCCCACATCTTCCAGCCGAGTTCGTAGAAGTAGATGTCGGAGGACACTTCCAGGGCCCGGACCATGGACAGCGGCCCGTAGGGGACGGCGCCGGCGTTCTGGAAGGTCTGGGTGCCGACGGTGAGCTTGCCGCTGTCGACGATCGTGGTCGCGGGCGTGACCACGTCTCCTTCCAGGGCCGCCAGGGCGGGGACGATCTTGAAGGTCGATCCCGTCGGGTAGAAGCTTTCGGTCGCGCGGTCGGTTAGCGGCGCCAGCACCGGGTCCCGGTACAGCGCGTCTACCTGGGCTTGAGTCTTCGGTTCGGCGAGGACCGTGGGGTCGAAGGTGGGGAAGGATCCGAGCCCCAGCAACTGGCCGTTGTTGACGTTCATGGTCACGAAGGCGCCGGGCAGGCCGCGCGAGGCGAGCGCGCTCTCGCCGGCGGCCTGGACGTCAGGGTCGATCGTCAACTTGAGGTTGTCGCCGGGCGCCGGCGGCTCGGAGACCAGCTGGCCACCCGGGGTCGGCTGGCCGAGCGCGTTGACCTGGATCTTGGTCAGCCCCGGCTCGCCGCGCAGGTAGTCGTCGTAGGTGTACTCGACCCCGCCTTTGCCGACCTCGTCGCCGGGTTCCAGCTCCCTGTACGCGGACTGCTTCAACTCTTCCTCGGAGACCTCGCCGACGCTGCCGACCACGTGCGCGGCGCGGGTGCCGGTCGGGTAATCGCGGACGAAGACGCGCTGCACCGTGACCCCCGGGAACTCGCGCTGGTTCTCCTGCAGGTAATAGACGAAGTCGTAGCCGACGTCCTTGCGCAGCGTCACCGGGGTGCCGGCGGCGACTTCTTCGGATTCGCGGATCGTTCGCCGCACCTTCCGCAGCGACATGCCGGCGAGCTTGCCGAGCCGGGCCAGCTCGGCCCGCTGCTCGGCCGGGTCATCGGGAAGTCTCTGCGGATTGAGCTGCAGTGCCAGGCTGGTCCGGTTGTCGACCAGGACGTTGCCCTCGCGGTCGAGGATGTCGCCGCGGGGGGCGATCACCTTGTACTCGCGGGTGCGGTTGTTCTTCGCCTCGGCCAGGTACTCGGCCCCGGACAGCACCTGCAGGTCCCAGAGCCGGAAGAACAGCACCGCGAAGAGGGCGACGGCGACGCCGCCGAGAACGGCGCTGCGCAGCGCCAGGCGGGGGCCGGGGCGCTCATTCGACCGCTGGTACACGTCGCCCCTAGGCTCCCAGCACCGTCGGGCGCCTGCGGCGCCGCCCCCTCGGCTCCTCGATCAGGGCCGGGCGCAGGAGGCGCTTGAGGCCGAGGTAGATCGGCCAGCCGAGGACGAAGGCGTAGATGGCTTTGATCAGGAGGTCGCGGACGACGAGGCCGCTGACCGCGGCGTCGACCCCGAGCATCAGCTCGACCGCGCCGAAGCCGAGCTCGGCGAACAGGGTCAGGCCCATGCAGAGCAGCGGCGGCACCAGCGGGCTGTGGATCTCGAAGCGCTCGCGGAAGAGGCCGGCCAGGTAACCGGTGGCGAGCAGGACCAGCGAGGCGCCGCCAAGCGGCTCGACCAGCAGGCAATCGAGCAGGAAGCCGACCGTGAACCCGGTGACGGCCCCGGTCATGGTGCCGCCGAGCAGGCCCAGCGAGATGACCAGGACCGGCAGCAGGTCGGGGCTGACGCCGAAGACCCAGACCCGGGAGAAGAAGGAGAGCTGGAGGATGACGCCGAGCAGGACGATCGCGACCAGGCGGGCGAGGATCTTCGGGGTGAGGATCATCCGCGCGAGCCCCCGGTCAGGACCTGGACCAGGTCGAGGTCGCGCAGGTCCGCGAAGGGGCGCACGTGGACCTGCTGGCTCGCCTCCTGCTCGACGATAGGTGCCCGGGTCACTTCGCCGATCGGGATGTTGGGCGGGAAGCCCGATTCGGATTCCTGCGAGCGCCAACCGGCGGTGACCACCGCCTGCCCCCTGTGCACGTGCTTGGTCGAGTCGATGAAGTCGAGTATGAGGTCGTCGGGATCGCCGACGTTGGGGCGGATCATGCCCTGCACGGCCACCGGCACGACCTTGGCGGTGACGCCGCTGGAGTGGTCGGCGATCAGGGTCACCTGAGCGGAGCCGCCGGTCACGGCGGAGACTTTGCCGACGAGCCCGTCGCCATTGACGACGGGATCGTTGACCTCGACGCCCTCGCCGCCGCCGACGTCGATCGTCACGTCGGCGAACCAGATGCTCGGGGAGCGGGAGATCACCCATCCCGTAACCGGCTCGTAGCCGGAAGGGATCGCCCCGCTGCGATCGAGCTGCAGCAGCTTGCGCAGCTGCGCGTTCTCGGCCAGCGCCACGCTGGCGCCGACCGCCTGCTTGCGCGCTGCCTGCAATTCGTCCTCGAGGCGGTCGTTGCGCCCGCGCGCGTCGAAGGTCTGGTCGAACCAGTTGACGAGGTCGCGGGCAGGCTTGAGCGCCCCGTCGGCGACCGACTGGACCGGGCTGAAGATGGTGCTGACGCCGCGCTGCAGGCCGTTGGACCCCGACCCATAGGTGATCGTCAGCAACACGAAGGAGCCGATGATCAGGAGGGCGAGCACCGCCCGGCGGCGGCGTACTTGCTTTCGATACACGTGGGAGACCTAAATTCGTTGCTTTTCTTGGGCACGGTGGATCGCCTCGAACTCCTCGAGCGAGATGCCCGAGCCGACCGCCACGCACGTCAGAGGCGACTCTGCCAGTTGACAGGGCATCTGGCACTCGTCGCGTAGGCGCTGCTCCAGTCCTTGCAAGAGCGCGCCACCGCCGGCGAGGGTGATGCCGGAATCCATGATGTCACCCGCCAGCTCCGGGGGAGTGCGGTCGAGCGTCTCCTTGACCGCGTCGACGATGTGGCCGACGGTCTCGTCGAGGGCCGCGCGCACCTCCTCGGAGCCGAGGGTGATGGTCTTCGGCAGGCCGGTAATGAGGTCGCGGCCGCGGATCTCGACCTCCACCTCGCGTGCCAGCGGCGCCGCCGAGCCCGCCGTCACCTTCACCTCCTCCGCCGTCTGCGCCCCGATCGCCAGCTTGTGAACACGCTTGCAGTGGGCGACGATCGCGTCGTCGAGCTCGTCGCCGCCGATCCGGATCGACTGCGAGACGACGATCCCGCCGAGCGAGATCACCGCCACCTCGGTGGTGCCGCCACCGACGTCGACGACCATCGAGCCGATCGGCTCGGCGACCGGCAGCCCGGCCCCGATCGCCGCCGCCATCGGCTCCTCGATCAGGTAGGCGCGGCGGGCGCCGCCGGAGAGGCAGGCCTCCTCGACCGCCCGCTTCTCGACGCCAGTCACCCCGGAGGGAACGCAGACGACCACCCGCGGGTGGGAGAAGCGGTTGGAGCGGGCGGCCCGGATGAAGTGGCGAAGCATCTGCTCGGCGATGTCGAAGTCGGCGATGACGCCGTCCTTGAGCGGCCGGATCGCGGTGATCGCCCCCGGCGTGCGCCCCAGCATCCGCTTGGCCTCGATCCCGACGGCATGGACGCGGCCGTTGCGGGAATCGATCGCCACCACCGACGGCTCCGAGAGCACTATCCCGCGCCCGCGGACGTAGACGAGGGTGTTCGCCGTGCCGAGATCGACGGCCATGTCGCGACCACCGAGTCGTTTCAGGTAGCTGAATGCGCCCATCTGAGGATTTCCAGGAAGAAATCATCCCAAACGCACCAAATCCGCCCGCGCGCTTCGCTCAGACCGGCGCGAACAGCCCCGGCGCCAGCTCGAGCAACAGCCCCACCGGCAACCCGACCACGTTGGAGACGCTCCCCTCCAACCGCTCCACCAAGGTCGACCCCAAGGTCTGAATCGCATACCCCCCAGACCTCCCCCGCCACTCCCCAAACCGCACGTACCGCTCCTTCTCGTCCTCGGAGAGCTCCTTGAAGAAAACCGAGGTCCGTTCCAGCCCCGACCGTTCCTGGTCGTCTTCAAGGATGACCAGCCCACTCAACACCTCATGGGCTCGCCCCGACATCCGATCCAGATACTCGCGCGCCTCGACCTCATTAGTCGGCTTCCCAAGCGCCTTCCCGTCCAGGACCACGTCCGTGTCACAGCCAATCACCAGGCGATTCGTGGGCGGCGAGGGGGAGGTGCCGAGAACGTAAACCTCGCCCGCAGGTACCTCCCCCTCGCCGTTCGCAACTGCCTGAGCCTTTCGCCGAGCGTTCTCGACCACCTCGTAATCCGGCTCCCCCCCGCTCAGCTCGTCGACGCCAGAAACAACGACGTCGAACTCGATTCCCAACTTGGCCAGGATCTCCCGCCGCTGCGGGGACCCCGACGCTAGGACAACTCTGGGAACCAGATTCCGATCTCGCGCTCGGCCGACTCGTCGGAGTCGGACCCGTGGACCATGTTGAAGGTCATCTCCAGGGCGAAATCGCCGCGGATCGAGCCGGGGGCGGCCTCGACCGGGTTGGTGGCGCCGATCAGCTGGCGCGCGGCCGGGACGGCGTCGGCGCCCTCGAAGACGATCGCGACCAGGGTGCCGCCGGTGATGAAGGAGACCAGCTCGCCGAAGAAGGGCTTCTCGGCGTGCTCGGCGTAATGGGCGTTGGCGATCGACTCATCGGCGCGCATCGACTTCAGGGCGACGATCCGCAGCCCCTTGCGCTCGAAGCGGGCGATCACCTCGCCGGTCAGGGCGCGTTCGAACGCGTCAGGCTTGACGAGGATCAGGGTCCGGCTCACGGCGGGGGCTCCTTTGGTCTGGTTCAGGGCTGGGCGCCTCCGGCGAGGCGTCGTCGCGGGCCGGCTCTTTGCGGGCGGCCTTCGCGGAAGCTTTCTTGGGCGCCGCCGCCGCTTTCTTGCGGCGGGTGGGCTGCTGCTTGGAGGCTGGCTCCTCGGGCCCGAGGTCGCGGCGGGCCCGGGGTCGCGGCTCAGGCTCCGGGCGCCGCTCGCTTTTCTGCGACCGGCGCTGGCGCTCGCCACCACCGCTGAGGGTCGTCTCGCAGTAGGGACAGAGCCCCCAGCGCGGGTCGACCGGCTTGCTGCAGGTCGGGCACGGGTCCTTGAGGCGGCGCTGGCAGTTGGGGCAGCGGAGGAAGTTCTTCTCGACCGGGTACTCGCAGTTGGGGCAGGACTGCTCGCGCAGCTGCCGCACCTTCAGCTCGGCGGCCTTGATCTCCAGCTCGCGCTCGTGGGCGTCCTCGAGGAACTCCGGCGGCCGCACGATCGCGTAGACGGCGCTGCCGATGTAGGGGAAGAAGGAGGCGACGGTGGCGCAGGCGACCAGGAAGGGGTCGGAGATGCGGCGGCGCGCGTCGAGATAGGTGTAGACGATCAGGGCCAGCCAGAGGACGACCAGCATCAGCACAAAAAGGGTCGCGACCAGGTTGAGGGCGCTGTTGGTGATGCCGAAGATCGCTAGAGCCATAGGTGGGGGTCCCGCATGCGGGATCGGGCAGTCTACTTCTCCGCGCCGCCAGGGAACCCTGTTCGGGTTGCCTGGGTGGGCGCGCCCGTCAGAGGAAGAGGCGCCCGAACAGGTAGCCGACGCCGAAGAAGACCAGGATCACGATCGCGACGACCGCCGCGACCAGGCCCATCATCGAGAGCAGTTGGGAGCCGGCGCCTCGATCCATGGCCGAATCCTCGCACGTTTCGAGACCGTCTCACAGTCCCAGCACGGCGCGAGCGGGCGCGATCGCGTAGTTGGAGCCGGCAACCAGTAAAACGCCCTCAGGCGGCTCCGCGGCGAGCGCGGCGGCCCGCCGCAGCGCCAGCTCGAAGCTCGCCTCGGCCTCCGCCTCCACCCCCGCCTCTCGGCACATCTCCGCCAGCTCCCCCGCCGGAACCGACGGTCGATGGGCCGATATGTCCACCCCTGCTCGACTTTTCGGCCCATCGGCGGGCAGTTGGGTGCAGATGGCGTGGTCCAGGGTTGGGGCTAGGGCCTGGACCATGGCTGGCGCGTCCTTGTCGGCGAGGATCGCCAGGCAGGCGACGACGCGCCTGCCCTCGCTCAGCGCCGGCAGCGCCGCGGCCAGGGCGGCGGCGCCGTCGGGATTGTGGGCCGCGTCGATGAAGGTGGGCGGGTGCGCGGCGATGCGCTCGAGGCGGCCGGGGATCGGCACGGTCGCCGCGACTTGCTTCACCAGGGCGGGATCGAGCTCGCCGAGGAAGGCCTCGGCGGCCGTCCGGGCGAGGGCGAAGTTGCGGCGCTGGAAGCCCCCGGGCGCCAGCAGCCGCAGATTCGGCCCCGGGTCCTCC
>JBAQZI010000187.1:0-6370 GCA_049790835.1 Solirubrobacterales bacterium | reverse complement strand
CTGCTCATCCATCGCGCGATCCAAGTTAGGGACGCCGCCGGACGCCCAACGCATCGGTCGATGGGCCGATAAGTCGAGCCAGAGACGACATATCGGCCCATCGGCCGGCTGTTCATCGGCCGGCGGGTCAGAGGAGGGTGCCGAGCCAGTGGCCGAGGGCGACGGCGGCGAAGCCGGCGACGGTCGCGACGCCGATGTTGAGCCAGGCGACGCGGGCGAGCCCGGCGGCGCCGAGCCGGTGCGAGTCGAGGATCCAGGTCGAGAAGGTGGTGAAGGAGCCGATGCCGCCGCCGGCAACGATGACCAGCGCCTCGCCGTGCAGGGCGGCCCCGGCGACGAGGCCGACCGCGAGGGCGCCGCCGAGGTTGACGGCGAGGATGCCGAGCGGGAAGGGGACGGCGCGGCGGGTGGAGATCTCGGCGTCGATCGCGAACCGGGCCGCGGCGGCGACGCCGCCGAGCAGGCCGACCGCGATCCAGCCCGGCGCCGTCATCGGCGGCTCTCCCCGGGCGACTCTTCCGCGTAGATGCCGGATAGCTCGCCACGCCGCCGCTCGAGCGCGATCCCGAGACGAACGAAGAGGTAGCCCGCCGCGATCGTGACCGTGCAGTAGGCCGCCGCCAGCCCAAGGTAGCCGCCGTCGACCAGCTCGAACAGCTCCAGCTGCACGGTCGAGAAGGTGGTCAGGGTGCCGCAGACGCCGATGCCGAGGAACGGGTGGTGCAGGCTCTCCTCCGGGTGCTCCCGGAACAGGGTGAAGAAGTACCCGAGCAGCAGGGCGCCGACCATGTTCACCGCGAAGGTCGCCCAGGGCCACTGGCCCGGCGAGGTCGAGGCCGCCTCCGCCAGCCCGACCCGCAGCAGCGCCCCGACGACACCGCCGGCGTAGATCGCGGCGAGCTTGCGGGGATCGTGGGGGAGCGAGCGCACTAATGACGAGGTTTCGAGGCGCGCGCGATCACGCCTTCGACAGTTTGCCGCACCGCGTCGAGCTTGGGCCGGGAGAGCGGCAGTTGGACGACCCGCCGCATCAACTCGTCGCGGTCGGCCAAGTCGTGCCTGCGCGCGTCCTCGGCGAACTCCCAGTCGCGCTCGCGGCCGGCGACGCACTTCGAGAGCACCAGATCGTGGATCTCCAGACACCAGCCGGTGGCGCCGCCGGTGTTCTCGTTGCGGACCGCGACCAGGCGCTCCTGCCACCCGGACGGGATCGTCGCCGTCTCCGGGCCGACGGCGTGGGCGTAGTAGCCGTAGGTCGCATCGAAGTAGGAGCCGTCGCCGAGGCTGCCGTCGATCTCGTCGCCGCGCTCCGGGTGGTTGCGCGGTAGACGTCGGCCTCTCGCGAGACGAGCAGCTCCTCGGGGGCTTGCGGGAACTGGCCGAGAACGGCCTGGCTCCCGACGACGATGAGCTCGTCGTCCCCGGAAACGGCCGCCGCGGCACGGATGACGTGCTCGGGCTCTGACCGGCGCATGGCCTACCGCACCGCCTCGATGATCCGGCGACGCTCCTGCTCGTTCAGCACACCCGCGAAGGGACTGTTCTGACGCAGGTCCCTGCCGTCCTGAGTGTCGGCCGTGATCGCGGTGGCGATCTCCGGGGTCGGGCGAGAGAGAAGCTCACGCCAGCGCTCGGCGTAGCGAGGGTGCAGGTGCCCGCCGGCATGAAGTTCATCGACCCGCTGGCGCGCCTCGTCCACCATGCCCCCATCCAGGCGTTCCGCGATGACCTCGTGGAGCGCGAGACTGCGGCGCTCGGAGGTGTCGTGGCCTTCGGGTCGAAGCGCTGGACCGGGTGCGTCAGGCCCGCCAACGGCCCTCGCGGCGGCTTCGCGGCGTGCGGCGAGCGCCGCCGCCAGCGGATGACGTCGACTGCTCTTGCCGCGGAGCTCCCCAATCGCCTCCCGCAGTTCGACGACGAACTGGCGCGGGACCTCGCGCCGACCCGCCGGCGTCAGCACGGTCGGGACCTGACCGGCGACCACCCAGCGATCGAGAGCGGTCTGGCTGACACCCAGGATCCGCGCGGATCGCGACCGGGAGAGGGTCGGCCCAAGCCTCGCCTCCAGATCGCGACGGACCGGCGCCACCTCGGCGGTGGCGGCGGGGATTCGTTCCACGCGCCTCAGCCTGACGATCCCGTCGACCAGCTTTTGGCTCTCGACCACGCTTGGCATGAGGATTCATTCTAGTCGATGTTGAGTTTATTAGCCATATTTCCTCAACATAAATATATCGACCGAAGGAAAGAGAAACCCAACATAGGGTGAGGCGGTGAGATCGGCGAGAGAGCTGCTGGCGGTGGCATCGGCGCTGGGCGTCTACCGGAGCCGCATCGTCCCGCTGGTGCAACGGGGGCTGGCTGGCTGGCGCGGCGTCGCCGCGGCGATCCCGGACTCCGTCCCGCGCGCGCAGGCGCTCGCCGCCCTGGACGGGAAGGCGCTGAACGTGGAGGCGACGGCGGTCTTCGCGATCCTGGCGCCGCGGCGAACCCGCGCCACCGCGATCCGCGCGACGGTCGCCCTGCAGGTCGCGATCGACTACCTCGACACGCTTGGGGAGGAACGCTCCACGGGCGACGGCGACTACCTCGAGCGGCTCTTCGCCTCCTATCGGGACAGCGCCGGCGCCCTGCCGTCCCACAGCACCGTCTCCGCGCTGCTCGATCGCGCCGTCGCCCGCTGCGGAGAGGGACAGAGCTACACCCACGCCGCCGAGCACGGCGACCGGGCCGCCCTCGCGACCTGGGCCAGCGGGCTGGACGCACCGGCGGTCTATCGCTGGTGGGAGGTGACCGCCGGAGCCAGCTCCTCGGTCGCGGCCCACGCCCTGATCGCCGCCGCCGCCGACCCGCGGACGAGCGCGTCCGAAGCGGAGTCGATCGACACCGCCTACTTCCCCTCGATCGGCGCCCTCACCGTCCTGCTCGACGACCTGATCGATCGCGACGAGGACGCCGCGGCCGGCGCCCACAACTACCTGGCGTACTACCGCGACAGCGAGGAGGTGGCGAACCGGCTCGAGTTGATCGCTCAGCTGGCCCGCTCCGGCATCGCGCCGTTGCGGCACCCCGGGCGCCACGCGGCGATCCTCGCCGGCGTCGCCGGCTTCTACCTCAGCGCGGCGGCGGCGGAGACCCCCTACGCCCGCCCGATCCGCGAACGGCTGATGCGTTCGACCGGTCCGGCGGTGCAGCCGATCGTCGTCCTCATGCGCCGGCGGCGGCGCTGACGCAAACGGCCCGGAAGCGCAGAGAGCCCCTCCGGGCCGTGACGTTTGCGTACATGGACCGCACCGACCAGGGAATGGCGAGACGGCCCGGACCTGGTACCAGGGTTCGTGGCCAGCGAGCAAGGAGGTGCGAACCGGCCACCTCCAAAATAAGAACAGACACGGACCGGAATGTCAAGGTCTGCTTGGCCGCGATTGGGCCGTCTGGTTTGCCCAGCGCTGGGCCTCGACGAATCCCAGGTACGGCAGCAAAACCATCAGCACCAACTCCGGCCGCAGCTCCGCCAGGCGATCGAGCCGGCCGATCCGGATGTGGTCCCCGACCAGCCCCACCAATCCCGCCACCAGCGCCTCGTCCGTCGAGCCCGGCAACCGTCGGTCGCGTGGGGCCTTGATCTGTATGAAACCCGCCAGGCGACCGATGACGCGCTCGTAGCGGCCCACGCAGCCAGATTCGGTGGCCACGTCGATTGTCAGCGCCCGGGCGACGATCGGGTTCGCGATCGCGAAGTCGACCCCGGCGTAGACCCCTCCAGCGATCTGGGCGGGCCACTCCCCCTCAACCGCGCAGCCATCGAGGATCGCCGTCTCGAGACCATCGAAGGCGAGCGGAAGATCCTCGTGCCCGCGCCACGAGCCGGCACCGTCCTCGCCGCTCGCTCTGCCCTTGTCCGCT
This sequence comes from Solirubrobacterales bacterium, assembly GCA_049790835.1. Lineage (GTDB taxonomy): Bacteria > Actinomycetota > Thermoleophilia > Solirubrobacterales > 70-9 > VAYN01. The sequence continues at coordinate 2,464 of JBAQZI010000187.1, read as the reverse complement.
GTCAGCCTTCTCGCCCCCACCCCACCAAGATAGGGACACTAACAGACCGTCGGACGCATAATTTGCCGTTTCTCCGCTCTATCGCCCGCGGCAGCCGCGGGCGATGCCGGTGCTGACCTTGCGCCCGCCGACGAGCGTGTAGGTGGCGCGAGCGAAGGAGAAGAAGCCGGCGGTGAAGCGGGGAGGGATCGGGCAGGAGGCGCTGAGGTAGCTGCGACTCCGACCGCGGTACTCATAGCGACGCGAGAGGTTCATCTCGAAGTGGGCGAAGTGCGGCCACGGCCCCAGCGCCGGCGGCAGGTGGCCGACCAGCCTCGTGGTGAACCGCCCCGAGCCCTTGCCGATCAGGAACGGCACCATGACGACGGTCGGCGGCTGCGCGGAAAAGCCGTGCAGGAGCACGGCCCGGCGGCCGCCGACGCGTCCGTTGAAGATGAGCAGGCGAGCATGGATCGTGAACGGCGCCTGCTGGGGTACCAGCACTTCCGCGGTGAGGCGCCCGTGGCCGATCATGGCCGGACCGCAGGCAGCGCGCGCCTCCTCACTGGTGGCGTTGCGAAGCCGGCGCTGCGAGCAGACCGGCAAGCCCTTGGTGGAGAGGGTGCCCTGCCCCGGCAGGCCCAGCTCCACCGTCGTCACCCGCGGCAGTAGCGTGCCGTCGGCCGTCCGCAGACCGCCGTCGAGGTGGATGGCGACCGGCGCCGGTCGGTCGCGCGGCAGCTTCAGCGGCGAGAGGTCACCCGCGAGGGAGACGATCAGGTTGCCATGCTGGGTGCGCTCGCCTCGAGCCAGTCCGGCGCCGAGGCCGCCGAGCAGCGCTAGAACGACAAGCGTCCACAGCGCCCGTGCCGTCGTATTCGCCGGCAGCGTCCGCTCCCTCACCCGTACCTGGAGAACTTGAAGCCGCAGTAGTCGAAGCTGAAGGCAAGGACGACGCTGTTGGCGAGGTTGCCATTGTGGATGAAGCGGGCGGTCAAGCGCTGGGCCTTGATCGCGTGGTCGGCCCGCAGCTGAGCCGTGATCTGACGCAGGTAGGACTCCTGCCGCTTCAAGTAGACGAACCACTTGCTCAGCTTCGGTGCGTCGGCGGGCGGGCGGGGCACCGCGGCGATCTGCTTCACGGTCGAGCCGAAGATCGACGTCGCCTTGGCGAACTTGCCGGCCGCCGCGGCGAGGCGTTCGGCATCGATGTCGCCGCGGGCGCCCTTCATCGCTCGCTGGGTCGCTTCCGCGTCGGGCTTGCAGGCGGCCTCCAGCTGGGTCACGTATTCGTCGCGGGTCGGCGCTTCGGCGGCGCCGGCCGTGGCGGCGCCGAGCAGCGTCGCGATCAGCGCGGCGAGCGCGATCCAGCGCCTCCGCCTGCCCTTCCCAATAGATGCTTCCATTCCTGGCTTGCTTCCTCTCTGGCGTTCTCCGAGCCTCTAGCCCTCGGCAGCGCCCTCCCTGGCGATAAGCACATTACGGCGCGGAAGGATGCGGTCGAGGGCCGGCGGCACGTGCCAGACCCGGTCGCCGAGCAGCAGCATCAGCGCGGGCAGCAACACGATCCGGACCACGGTGGCGTCGAGCACGATCGCCACGGTCAGCCCCACGCCCATCTGGCTCACCGTCGCGATCGGCGCGGTGGCGAAGGAGATGAAGACCGCGACCATGATCGCGGCGGCGCCGGTGATCACGCCGGCGGTCTTCTCCAGCCCGTACTCGATCGCCGCCCGGTTGTCGCCGTCGACCTCGTAGCGCTCCCGCATCCGCGCGATCAGGAAGACCGCGTAGTCGATCGAGAGGCCGAAGGTGACGCCGAAGATCGCCCCGGCGCCGACCGTGTCGACGTAGGGGTGACCGCCGAGCGGGTAGCCCGCGGGGATCTGGCAGACCAGCGTCATCACTCCGATTGCCGCCGCCACCGTGGCCAGGTTGAGGCAGACGGCGAGCAGCGCCAGCAGCGGCGCCCGCAGGATGAAGATCAGGGCCAGCAGCGTGAAGAGGACGAAGGCGCCGAGGACCAGCGGCAGCCGCTCCCGGGTCGCCTCGCCGTAGGTGTTGAGGGTCGCGGCGCCGCCGGTGAGGCCGGTGCGCAGGTCGCCCTCCCGTCCGATCCGCTCGGCGTCCGCCAGCAGGCGCTCGCCGGTCTCACGCGAACCCCGCGTGTTGAAGGGGTGCTTGGAGACGATCAGCATCCGCGCCGCCTGTCCGCCCGTGCCGACGCTGATCGCCTCGCCGGCGGCGGCTCGATCCCGCGGCGGCGCGCCGTCAAGCGCAGAGAGGACGAAGTAGCCGGAGTCGAAGAGGTGGGGCGAGTCATGCCGCAGCCGGCTGGCGCCGATCGCCAGGGGCGCCGCCAGCGCCGAAACCCTGACCCCCGACCGCCGCAGCTTGGCCTGCAGCGGGTAGGAGCGCGCGAAGCCCTCCGTGAGGCCGCTCTGCAGCGCCCCGGCGCCACCCTGCAGTTCGATCAGCCCCCCGG
>JBAQZI010000186.1:0-10148 GCA_049790835.1 Solirubrobacterales bacterium | reverse complement strand
AGGTAGGCGTTGCGCGAGCTCATCGCCAGCCCATCGGCCTCGCGCACGGTCGGCAGAACCTCGATCCGCACCGGGAAGTCGAGGTCTTGGGCCATGCGACGTATAACGGCCGCCTGCTGGGCGTCCTTCTGGCCGAAGTAGGCGACGTCCGGACCGACGCTGTTGAAGAGCTTGGCGACGACGGTGGTGACGCCGCGGAAGTGCTCGGGGCCGCGGCGCGCGGGGTCGCCGTCGAGGACATCGGTGAGGTTGCCGCCGACCTCGACCGCGGTGGCGAAGCCCTCGGGATAGACCTCCTCGACCGGGGGCGCGTAGACGAGGTCAACCCCGGCCTCGGCGGCCAGGCTCAGGTCGCGCTCCTCGTCGCGCGGGTAGCGTTCGAGATCCTCGCCGGGGGCGAACTGGGTTGGGTTGACGAAGAGGCTCATCACGACCACATCGCACTCGGCGCGAGCGGCGCGCAGCAGCGAGAGGTGCCCCTCGTGCAGGAAGCCCATCGTCGGCACCAGGCCGATCGTGCGCCCGGCGCGGCGGGGCTGGACCAGGGCATCGCGAAGCTCCTGCCGGGAGCGGACCGCTCGCACGCCAGGAATTGCAACGGGGGGGTTGCCGGTGCTGGAGTTCACGTCAGTGGGTCCATGCCCTGTTCTGGGTCACGGCCGGAGGAAATTGTACCCCTTCCGCGCGCAACCGAGACGAAAAAGAGAAGCAGGGCATACGAATGATCCAGCGGGTGGCGCACGCCGCAATGGGGGGAAGCACGATTCCCCAGATTCGAAAGGCAGGCATCTCCCCATGAGCTCCGAGCTGAATATCGAGCAAATCGACGTGAATGGCGACATCCGCGAAACCGCCCATGCCTACGCGGGCCAGGCCCTGAACATCAGCAACCCGGCCTACATCTCGGCGGCGCTCTCGATCTGGTCGATCGAGGCTCGTCACGCCTCGGTGGCGGGACTGCTGCTGGCCCCGACCCCGGCGAGCATCTCGCCGAACGGGGCGTTCGACAAACCGAAGACGGCGGCCCAGGTTCTCAAGGCGGTCGCCGCGACCGGCTTCCTCAAATAGCCACCCCGAGGCTCGGCGGAGCCGGTCGCTCGACCCGCTCCGCTGATTCCCTCGCCAACGGATTGGAGACACATGCCCAACATAGGACCGATGGAGATAGCGATCGTCCTGATCATCGCCCTGATCGTCTTCGGGCCCAAACGCCTGCCCGAGCTGGGCAAGTCGCTCGGCAGGGGGATCCAGGAGTTCAAAGGCACGATCGGCGGCGCCGACAAACCCGAGGGAACCGAGAGCGATGCGGCGCGTAAAAGCGATCTCGCCTGAGGACGAGCTGAGCCTCGTCGAGCACCTCGACGAGCTGCGCGCCCGCGTCATCGTCTCGATCGCCGTCCTCGGCGTCGCCCTGGCGCTCTGCTTCTGGCAGAACCAGCTGCTGCTCGAACTGGCGAGCGTGCCGCTTCCATCCGACCACGATCAGCTGATCACCTTCGGGATCAGCGAGCCGTTCACGACGACCGTGACCGTCTCCGCCTACGGCGCGATCATCCTGGCGCTGCCGATCGTCCTCTACCAGCTCTACGCCTACCTGCTGCCGGCCTTCAGCAGGCAGCAGCAGCGGGCGATCCTCCCCCTCTTGCTGTTGATCCCGGCCCTGTTCATCGTCGGCATCGTCTTCGGCTACTTCGTCGTGCTGCCGGCCGCGACCCAGTTCCTGCTCAACTTCAACGACGCCCAGTTCAACATCCAGGTGCGGGCCAAGGAGTACTACGGCTTCTTCGCCCAGACGCTGCTCGCCTGCGGGCTCGTCTTCCAGGTGCCGGTGGGGATCCTCGCGGTGACCCGCCTCGGCATCGTCAAGGTCGAGCAGCTGAGCAGGAACAGGCGCAATGCCTACTTTGGCTGCGCGCTGCTGGCCGCCGCCCTGCCCGGCGTCGACCCGGTCTCGATGCTGATCGAGACGGCGCCGCTGATCCTGCTCTACGAGCTCAGCATCGTCCTCGCCCGGATCTTCGGGCAGCCGGCGCCGGCGCCGCTCGCCGACGCGCCCGCACCCAGCTCCTAGAGACACCCCCCACCACCAGCTAGGCGAAGTCGATCGTGCGGAGCGGCTTCGCCGGCGCCCCGGCGGCGATCGTCGCCGCCGGCAGGTCGCCGGTGACGACCGAGTTGGCGCCGACGACGCAGCGCTCGCCGATCTCGACGCCGGTGGTGACGACGCAGTTGACGCCGAACCAGCAGTTGGCGCCGATCTCGACCGGGCCCTTCGCGGTGAATCCCTGTTCGGTTATCGGCTTCTCCGCGTCGTCGAAGCGGTGGCTGGCGTCGCCGACGAAGCAGCCGTTGGCGAACATCGTGTGGTCGCCGATCGAGACCCGCTCGTGGGCGGCGATCATCGTGTTGCGGTTGAGGAAGCAGCCGGCGCCGATCTCGATCCGCGCCTCAGGGCCAAGGGTCAGCCAGCAACCAGGCTCGAGCAGGGTCCCTTCGCCGATCGTCAACCGTTCCTCGTCGAGCGCCTCCAGCAGCTCGCCCTCGACCGGGTAGCGGATAAAGAAGCCGCCGCGGGCGGCGTGACGGTCGATCCGGCGGCGGCGCAGCCAGCGATGGTTGCGCTCATACCAGCGTCGCTTCGCCCACCAGATCCTCCAACCCCGCTGTCCTCCGCCCTCGCTCACGCTCGCCACGTTACGAAAGTGCCGCATAGACTGCGCGCCATGGCTGAGCTGCGGGGCGGAATCGACCTGGGCGGGACCAAGATCCAGACGGCGATCATCGCGGCCGGCGGCAAGGTGCTGGGCGAGGCGAGGCGGCCGACGCCGACCAGCGGCGGGCCTCAGGACGTCGCCGACGAGATGGCCGCGGCGCTGCGTGAGGCGGCCGCGCAGGCAGGGGTGGAGACCTCCGTGCTCAGGGGCGTCGGGGTCGGCTCTCCCGGCGACGCCGACGAGAAGACCGGCGTCGTCTCCGGCGCCCGCAACCTGCCGGGCTGGGAGGGCAGCTTCCCGATGGCGGAGGCGCTGAAGGGGGCGCTGGGGACCGAGGTCCGGGTCGGCAACGACGTCCAGGTCGCGACCGAGGCCGAGTTCCACCTCGGCGCCGGGCGCGAGTTCCGGAGCCTCGTCGGCGTCTTCTGGGGGACCGGCGTCGGCGGCGGGCTCGTCCTCGACGGCAAGCCGTGGCTGGGCCGCGGTGCCGCCGGTGAGATCGGCCATGTGGTCGTCAAGCGCGGCGGCGCCAAGTGCCCCTGCGGTCGCAAGGGCTGCATGGAGGCCTACGCGGGACGGTCGGCGATGGAAGCGGAAGCCCGCCGCCAGCACGAGGAGGGCCACAAGACCGACCTCTTCAGGCTGATGGAGAAGCACGACAAACCTCGCCTGACCAGCGGCATCTGGGAGCGTGCGCTCGACCATGGCGACGAGCTCGCCGAGAAGCTGATCGACCGCGCGATCGAGGCGCTTGGAACCGGCATCGCCTCGACGGTCAACCTGATCGATCCCGAAGCCGTGATCATCGGCGGCGGCCTCGGCGTCCGCTTCGGCGACCGTTACATGGAGCCGCTGATGGAGGAGATGCGCAAGCACCTCTTCGTCGACGAGAAGCCGCCGGCGGTTCGGGTCGTCGCGCTCGGCGACCTTGGCGGTGCCATCGGCGCCTCCCTGCTGTTCAGCCGCCCCTAGACCCGGCCGGTGGCCGAGCGCTGCTGACGGGCGATCGCGTCGACCAGGACCGCCAGCAGCAGGACGCCGCCGGTGACCATGAACTTGACCGCCGAGGAGAGCGCCAGCAGGTCCATGCCGTTGGAGATCGAGCCGATCACCAGGGCGCCCATCAGCGCCGTCCAGACCGAGCCGCGGCCGCCGAAGAGGCTGGTGCCGGCGATGACCGGGCCGGCGATCGCCAGCAGCAGCAGTTCGTTGCCGCCGGAGTTCTGGTTGACGGCGAGCAGGCGCGAGGCGGCCATGATGCCGCCGATCGCCGCCATCGTGCCGGCGATGCCGAAGACGGCGACGCGGATGCCGTTGACACGGATGCCGGCGCGGCGAGCGGCCTCGGCGTTGCCGCCGACTGCGAAGACGTGGCGGCCGAACCCAGTGCGCCTGACCACGTACTCCATCCCGACCACGAAGGCGAGCAGGATCAGCACCGCGAGCGGCACCCCGCGGTCGGAGTTGAAGATCGTCGTGGCGACGATCGTCACCACCGCGACCAGCCCGAAGCGCAGCCCGAGTCCGATCAGGCTCTGGCTGTCGAGCCCCGCGGCGACGCGCCGGCGGTGGCCGAGGAAGAGCACCGCCCCGTAGCCGCCGATCACGAGCGCGGCGATGATCCAGCCGACGGTGTCGGAGTAGAAGATGTTGGCGAGCCCGGTGATCTTGGGGTCGTTGAGGTTGATCGACCCGGTCGAGCCGAGTACCTGTAAGAGCGCGCCCTGCCAGGCAAGTAAGCCGGCCAGGGTGACGACGAACGAGGGCACCCCGAAGCGACTGAAGAGGAACCCCTGCAGCAACCCGATCGCCAGCCCGACCGCAATCGCGACGCCGATCGCCAGGTAGGGGCTCCAGCCGTGCTTGACGTTGAGCACGGCCATCACCCCGGCGGCAAGGCCGCTGACGGCGCCGACCGAGAGGTCGATCTCGCCGAGCAGCAGCACGTAGACGACGCCGACCGAGATCAAGCCGATGGCGGCGATCTGCAGCATCAGGTTGGTCAGGTTCTGGGCCGAGAGGAAGCGGTCGTTCTCGAACTGGAAGATCGCCCAGATCAGGGCCAGGCCGATCACCACCCGCAGCGAGGCGAGGTCGCCCTGGACCAGCCGGCGGACCGTCTCCTTGCGCCGGGGCAGGCCGGCCTCGGTGTCGGCGGTGCCAACGGCCGCGTCGCTCATAGCTCCCCCCTCCCGCCTGCGGGCGTTTCGCTCCCCGGGTCGTCGTTCTTCTCGCGGTCGGCGCCGACCCCGGTGATCGCCGAGACGACGTGCTCCTCGGTGGTCGATTCGGCGGCGAACTCGCCGGCCGCGCGACCAAGGCGGAGGACGAAGATCCGATCGGCGACCTCGAAGACGTCGACGAGGTTGTGGCTGATCACGACGACCCCGAGCTCGCGCTCGCGCAGGCGCCGGATCAGGTTCAGGACCTGCGTCGTCTGGGCGACGCCGAGCGCCGCCGTCGGCTCGTCGAGCAGCACGACCTTGGGCTCGCCCAGCAGCGAGCGGGCGACGGCGACCTGCTGGCGCTGGCCGCCGGAGAGGGTTCCGACCTCGCTGCGCAGGCTCGGGATCGTCACCGCGAGGTTGGAGAGCAGCTCGCCGGTCTGGTGCTCCATCCGCGCCTCGTCGAGCTGGCGCGAGGCGCTGCCGAGGCCGGGCGATACCTCCTCGCGACCGAGGAAGAGGTTGGCGACGACGTCGAGGTTGTCGCAGAGAGCGAGGTCCTGGTAGACGGTGGCGATCCCCAGCGCGGTCGCGTCCTGCGGCCGCGAGATCGAGACCTTCTGGCCGTCGAAGCGGATCGTGCCTTCGTCGGCCGAGTGGATCCCGGCGATCGCCTTCACCAGCGTCGACTTGCCGGCGCCGTTGTCGCCGACCAGGCCGACGACCTCGCCGGCGTGGACGGCGAAATCGACCCGGTCCAAGGCCTGGACCGGGCCGAATCGCTTGCTTACTCCCTCCAGCTCGAGGAGTGGAGCGCCGTTGCTCATTCTCAGCCCGAGATTCCCGCTTCTTTACAAGCGGCGGCGTAGGCGCCGGTGCATAGTTCGGAAGCGGTCACGAAGCCGTCCGCCACCACAGTGGATTTGACGTTGTCTTTGGTCACGGCGATCGGTTTCAGCAGGACCGACGGCACTTTGCCGGCGCCGTTGTCGACTTCTTCGGTGACTTTGTCCTGCGGCACCTCTTTGCCTTCCGCGAGGGCAAGGGCGATTTCGGCGCTGACTTTGGCCTCCGGCGGAATTTCCTTGTAGACCGTCATGTACTGCTGACTGGCGAGAATCCGCTGCAATCCGGCGACGGTGGCGTCCTGGCCGGTGACCGGGATGTCTTCGGGATTGAGGCCGGCCCCTTTCAGCGCCGCGATGGCGCCGCCGCCGGTGTCGTCGTTGGCGGCGTAGATGCCGGCGAAGCCGTCGTTGCCGAGCGCCGTGATCGCCTGCTGCGCCTCGCGCTGGGCGTTTTCGGCGGACCAGTCGGGGGTGTCATATTCTTTGGCGACGGTCACCCCGGCGGCGTCGAACCCTTTCTGGGCGCCTTTCTTGAAGAGGGCGGCGTTCGGGTCGGCGGGATCGCCGTTGATCATGATGATCGGGCCGCTGGCGCTGCCGTCTTCTTTCAGTTTCTTGGCCAGCGTCTCGGCCTGGAGTTCGCCGACTTTTTCGTTGTCGAAGGAGACGTAGGCGTCGATTTCGCCGTTTTCGATCAGGCGGTCATAACTCAGCACCGGCACGTTCTGGGCCTTCGCCTTTTCGGCGATCGCCGCCGCCGATTTGGAATCCATCGGGTCGACGACGAGAACTTCGGCCCCCTGGGTCAGGACCGCTTCCGCCTGGCTCTGCTGTTTCTGGGCGTCGCCGCCGGCGTTGTTGTAGAGGACTTCGCAGTCATCGCAGAGTTCGTCGATGGCGTCTTCGAAATCGGGACGATCGTTCGTCTCGTAGCGCGGCGTCTCGTTTTCGGGCAGCAGGAGGGCGATCTTGGTACCTCCATCGCCATCGCTGCCACCGCAGCCGGCGGCGGCGAGCGCGATCGCGGTCAAGGCCACCAACACAAACGAGGCCCGCTTCAGCGCGGTAGGACTGGACATCGTCTCCTCCTTTTGCCGGGTTTTGCACCCGTTTCCCGAGATCTGATCCCGACCATACCCCGCTGCCGCGGATTTCAAGCAAGGTCGGGCCAGCGCGGCCAACGCGGCCGGAGAATCTGGGCCACGGCGTCCTAGACGCCGTGCTCAATCAGGCGGCGAGTGCTTCGCGGCGCTTGCCGCCGCGCTTGGCTTTCGCCGGCACGACGAGGCCGGAGAGGAAGCTGCCGGTGTAGGAGCCCTTGACCGCGGCGACCTCCTCGGGAGTGCCGGTTGCGACGATCTCCCCTCCCTCTTCCCCACCCTCGGGACCGAGGTCGACGAGCCAGTCGGCAGTCTTGATCACGTCGAGATTGTGCTCGATCACGACCACCGAGTTGCCGGCGTCGACGAGGCGACCGAGCACTTCCAGCAGGCGTTGCACGTCGGCGAAGTGGAGGCCGGTGGTCGGCTCGTCGAGGATGTAGAGGGTGTCGCCGGTGGCGACTTTGGAGAGCTCGGTGGCGAGCTTGATCCGCTGCGCCTCGCCGCCCGAAAGCGTCGTCGCCGGCTGGCCGAGGCGGATGTAGTCGAGGCCGACGTCGTGCAGGGTGCGCAGACGGCGGTGGATCTTCGGCACGTTCTCGAAGAAGACGACCGCCTCCTCGACCGACATCTCCAGCACGTCGGCGATGCTCTTGCCCTTGAAGCGGACCTCGAGCGTCTCGCGGTTGTAGCGTTTTCCGTGGCACTGCTCGCAGGGCACGTAGACGTCGGGCAGGAAGTGCATCTCGATCTTGATCTGGCCGTCGCCTTTGCAGACCTCGCAACGGCCGCCCTTTACGTTGAAGCTGAAGCGGCCCGGCTTGTAGCCGCGCGCCCGCGACTCCTGGGTCTGGGTGAAGAGCTGGCGGATGTGGTCGAAGACGCCGGTGTAGGTGGCCGGGTTGGAGCGCGGCGTGCGCCCGATCGGCGACTGGTCGATGTTGATGATCTTGTCGATCTGGCTGAGGCCGTCGACGCCGTCGTGGGCGCCGGGGCGCAGCTTCGCCTGGTGCAGGCGGTTGGCGACCGAGTGGTGCAGGGTCTCGTTGACCAGGGTCGACTTGCCGGAACCGGAGACGCCGGTGACGCAGCAGAAGACGCCGAGCGGGATCGTCACGTCGACGTCCTTGAGGTTGTGTTCGCGGGCGCCGCGGACCAGCAGCGCCCCGCTCGGCTGGCGGCGCTCCTCGGGCACGGGAATCTGTCGCTTGCCGGAGAGGTACTGCCCGGTCAGTGAGGCCGGGTTCTTGGCGACTTCGGCCGGGGTGCCGGCGGCGATCACGTGGCCGCCGTGTTCGCCGGCACCGGGGCCAAGGTCGACGAGATGGTCGGCGGCCATCATCGTCCCCTCGTCGTGCTCGACCACGATCACCGTGTTGCCAAGGTCGCGCAGGCGGTCGAGGGTGGCGATCAACTTCTCGTTGTCGCGCTGGTGGAGGCCGATCGAGGGCTCGTCGAGCACGTACATGACGCCGACCAGGCTGGAGCCGATCTGCGTCGCCAGGCGGATCCGCTGCGCCTCGCCGCCGGAGAGCGAGCGGGCCGAGCGGGCCAGCGACAGGTAGCCGATGCCGACGTTCTCGAGGAAGGCCAGCCGTTCGCTGATCTCGCGCACGATCAGCCGCGCGATCGCCTGCTCGGTCTCGGTCATCTCCAGCTTGGCGATCCACTCCGCCGCCGCCCGCGCCGAGAGGTCGCTGTACTCGGCGATGCTGATGCCGCCGACCTTGACCGCGAGGGTCTCCGGCCGCAGCCGCGCGCCCTTGCACTGGGGGCAAGGCTGCTCGGCCATGTAGCTCTCGATCCGCTCGCGGTTGGTCTCCGAGTCGGTCTCCTCGTAGCGGCGCTGGAGGTTGTTGACGATGCCCTCGAAGCGCACCTTGTAGGAGCGGCGGCGGCCGAAGCGGTTGGTGTAGGTGACCTGATGCCGATCCTCCCCGGTGCCGTAGAGGAAGATCTCTTTCTCGGCTTTCTTCAGCTGCGACCAGGGCTTGTCGGCGTCGACCCCGTACTCCTCGGCAACGGCGGCGATCAGGCGCTTCCAGTAGGCGCTGATGCCGCGGTTCCAGGGCTGCAGGGCGCCCTCGGCGAGCGAGAGCGTCGGGTCCGGGACGACGAGTTCGGGGTCGATCACTCGCTGGAAGCCGAGGCCGTGGCAGCGCTCGCAGGCCCCGTGAGGCGAGTTGAAGGAGAAGATCCGCGGCTCCAGCTCCGGGATCGAGGTGCCGCAGTTGAGGCAGGCGAACTGCTCCGAGAAGAGCAGCGGCTCGGACTCCTGGCCGACGATCTCGACTTCGATCAAGCCGGCGGCGAGGCCGGCGGCCGCCTCGACCGACTCCGAGAGGCGCCGCCGCAGGTCGGTCTTCATCACCAAGCGGTCGACGACGACCGCGATGTCGTGTTTGTACTTCTTGTCGAGCACGATCTTCTCGTCGAGCCGGCGCAGCTCGCCGTTGACCTTGACCCGCGAGTAGCCCTCCAGCCGCATCTGCTCCAGCAATTTCCCGTACTCGCCTTTGCGCCCGCGCACGATCGGGGCCATGACCAGGAATTTGGTCCCCTCCTCGAGGGTCATCAGCCGGTCGACGATCTGCTCCTGCGTCTGGCCGGTGATCTCCTCGCCGCACTCGGGGCAGTGCGGAACGCCGATGCGAGCCCAGAGCAGGCGCAGGTAGTCGTAGATCTCGGTCACCGTCCCGACCGTCGAACGCGGGTTGCGCGAGGTCGTCTTCTGGTCGATCGAGATCGCGGGCGAAAGCCCCTCGATCGAGTCGACGTCGGGCTTCTCCATCAGGCCGAGGAACTGGCGCGCGTAGGCCGACAGCGACTCGACGTAGCGCCGCTGTCCCTCGGCGTAGATCGTGTCGAAGGCAAGGCTCGACTTGCCGGAGCCCGAAAGCCCGGTGATGACGATCAGCGCGTCCCGCGGCAGCTCAACATCGATGTCCTTGAGGTTGTGCTCCCGGGCGCCCGAGATGACGATTCGCTCAGAGGCAGCCACTTACGACGATTCTAGCGATGCGAACAGATGTTCCCCTTGGCCTCGCACGTTGCGGCAGTCCTTTAGGGCGCTATGTGGACCAAAGGACTGCCGCAACTCAGCCGAGGGCCGTCGCGAGTTGGCGGCGGTAGGCGCGGGCACCGGGGTCGGCGGGGTCGAGCTCGCTGAGGACGCCGATGATCGCCTGGCGCAGCAGCTCGCCGGTGGTCGCGTCGGCGCCGCTCATCTCCGCCAGCAGGCCGTCCAGCGCCGCCTCACGCTCGCCGCGGTCGAGGGCGGCGAAGGCGTCGCTGCCGACGCCCTGACGGGCGAGCCGGATC
>JBAQZI010000185.1:0-32675 GCA_049790835.1 Solirubrobacterales bacterium | reverse complement strand
AAACCCATGGAGGTCAGGCCCTTGTCGGGTCGACAGCCAGCCTAGGAGTCAGCTCGCCGCCTTCCCGAGAACCAACCTCCTCGGTCGGACGCTGCCGCCGACCTTGGAGCCGACGATGACAGTGAGCCGCCAGCCTATTGGCGCGAAAAGCGTCGTGCGGTGAGCCGGCTAGATTGCCGCGATGGCCACCCCCGCCATCCGCGCCGCCCAGCCCGAGCGCGACGCCGCCGCCTGCGCCGCGATCTACGCGCCCTACGTCGAGCGGACGCCGATCTCCTTCGAGGAGCACCCGCCCGACGCGCTCGAAATGGAAGCCCGGATCGCCCGCTACGCGGCCACCCACCCCTGGCTCGTCGCCGAGGATGGGGGAGAGGTGATCGGCTACGCCTACGCCGCTCGCCACCAGGAGCGTCCCGCCTACCGCTGGGCGGCCGACGTCTCCGTCTATGTGGCCGCCAACCGCCGTGGCGAGGGCCTGGGGCGGAGCCTCTATGAAGCGCTGTTCGCGTGCCTGCGAGGCCAGAACTTCCAGATCGCCTGCGCCGGCATCACCCTGCCCAACGAGGCGAGCGTCCGCCTGCACGAGGCGCTTGGCTTCCTCCGCATCGGCATCAGCCCGCGGATCGGCTGGAAGGGCGGGAGTTGGCACGACGTCAGCTGGTGGCAGCTGGAGCTGGCGCCGGCCACGCCGGGCACGCCCCTGGAGCCGCTGCCCCCTCAGTAGCCGCCGGCACCCGGCTACCATTGTCCGATGCCCGACGAGCAAGCACCCACCCAGCCGGCCGCCTCCGCGGAACACTCCGAAGTCCTCACCGAGGAGGACGTCTTCGAGGCGCTCGAAGAGGTCATCGACCCCGAGCTCGGCCTCGACTTCGTCTCCCTCGGCCTCGTCTACGACGTCGACATCGAGAAGGAAGACGTCTACGTCACCTTCACCCTGACCACCCCGGCCTGCCCGATCGGCCCCCAGGTCTCCGAGCAGATGAAGGAGTTCGTCGGCGACCTCCCCGGCGTCAACGCCGTGCACCCGAAGATGGTCTTCGACCCCGCCTGGTCACCGGAGATGATGACCGACGACGCCAAGTTCGCGCTGGGCTTCTAGGCACGGTTTGCGGGGTCGTAGGGGGTCATGAGGGGTCAGTTCTGTCCCCATGCCGTCCCCACGACCAGTCGTGCCGCTTAGACAGTGGCCGTGCGGAGGTCTACGACCCCGCAGGGCAGCTCGTCGGCACGATCGACAATCTCGGGGTCTCCGGTTAGGAGCTGCGCCCCCTCGGCGTCCGCGAGCGCGATGGCAAAGCAATCGGCCAAGGCGATCGGATTCGCTGCCTTGAGGCCCGCGACAGCGCGCATGGCGGAGACGCCGGGCAAGTGCTCGGTGATCTGCGGGCGTAGCTCGGAGAGCATCTCGTCGGCCTCCTGGCGACCGTGGTCACGAATCGTCCGGTAGTGGACCTCGACCAGATTCATCCAGCTCATCGGCGGTCGTTCGCGGTCGAGCGTTTCGGCGACCACGGTGGCCGCTGGCTCATCGCCGTCGAGCCACGCCAGCACAGCCCATGAATCGAGACAGGACTTCACTGACTATCGGGGCTCGCTGCGGCGGTCCTCTAGAAGCCGCTCAGCCATGCCGCTTCCCGCAAACCTGCCTCGTAGGTTCGAGCGTCGGTCGGACCGCCGGACGACGACGCCGTCGTCTACTGGCTCAAAGGACACGTCAGCGCCAGGACCGAGACCGACCTGATCGCGCAAGTCCTTAGGAATGACGACCTGCCCTTTTGCTCCCATTTTTTGCGTCATACGGCGACAGTATAACATGCTGGTCTCGTCAACGCATAAGTGAGGCCGCGTGAGGAGCCTTGCCTGGGGCGAGGTCGTTGTTCCGGATGAGGCGGCGGGGGCGGCCGGTCGAAGCGATGGCGATTGCCGCTGACGAGAGCAACTACGCCGAAGTGATTGCGAAGCACGACGCTCTGCTCGGACTGCTCGACCAGCTTGGCGACGTGAGGGTGGAGGGTGATGATGACCGACGGCTCCAAGTTCGCGCTCGGCTTCTAGGCGCGCCAGGGGATCACGCTTTTAGGCGTGCTTTGGCGGCGCGGTAGAAATCCGCCGTTGGACCCGAAACCACGTGGGTTGCGTTACCAGTTCGAACATAAAGCCGAGGATCGGTTTTCAGGTAGAACCAAGATCCGCTCGTTGCGCCGACCCTGAGGACCGCAAGGTCTTTTTCTGCCACGCAGCTGCGGACAATCGAGATCAGGCCAGTTGGCGGCGGCTCGATCGCCGAGTTCAGCTTGTCACCGAGGTGAAGAGCATATGAATCCCAGTCGGCAGCCACCTCCCCGTACTCGAGGTCAACCCCAACGCAGGCATATTCGCCGACACTGGGTAGCTGCGAAAGATCGACGCCGGGATACTTGCCCTTCTCGATTGCGCCGATCACGACCTCTCCGCCCTCGGCGTTCAGCATGCCGAGTACTGCCTTTGCTACGCCCTTATCGAAGACCTCGTCACTCGCTTCTAAATTGCCGTCGCCCAGAAGCCAGCGATCGACATTGACAAAAGACGAGGACTTCACCTCCAGCGTCAGACCCTCGGGCTCCTTGAGCAGTTCTTCGACGGAGGGTGAGCGCCGGGCCGCCGTCTCCGGGACCGGCATCACGTCCTCGAATTCCAGCGGATTGCTAGTACCAGTGCAAAGGTAGGTATACGGGCGAGCGCCGTGATGGGCACCTAGCTTGGAGGCGATGATCGGTTCGATCACGTCGGTGGTGATGTAGCCAAAGTCATCATGCGCGACGCCGCCCAAAATAAGGAACTGCCCGAATCCGGATCCTTCGTAGAGAGAGCTGGCCACGCGAGGAGATGCCTCGAGGAGAATGCCTAGCAGCCCATCGCGTAGTGCACGCCGGGCTGCCATCGTCGTCAACTGGGCCGTCGCCGTCACCACGATGATGAACTTGATTCCGTCATGTCTCGGGCACGGAGCGAGGATGCTTCGCTCGGCATAGTCCTTTGCTATCGCGGGATTGAGACCCTTGGTCGCTTCGTTGCCTCGGGTCAGCTCCTCGACGGTCATCGACTCTGCTTTCAGGGCTTCGATCGGTCTTGTCATTTCCCCTGATGGCTCTTTCACCCATGGCCAGTGCCTGGTTACGTCGCCAACCGTGAAGATGTCGATCACCTGTAATTGATGGGCTCTCAGCTCCTGCCACAGTTCCTCTTGGAACTCCTGAAAGCTACGCGACACCGGCAGCCAGACGCGAAGGACGAGGTCGTAGAGCCCGAGGGTCTCGTAGATCGCATATGAGGTGACCGTCTCGCCACCTCCCTCGCCCTCACCGCGGATCACCTGGCCGATTGCGTCCGTGATCGCCTTCCGATCGTACGTTGGGAAGAAGGCAAGCCTCCAGAAGTAAAGGCGCTCACCGCCCCACTTTTCGTGGAGCTCATGATGCCAGACGTATTGCTGCTGGTTGCTCATCCTGCTCCCACTAAGAGTATGCACACAACGTTATAGACGATGAAAACGGATACGACCGGGATGAGGCTTCCTCGCTGGTCGGCGAGCGATGACAGCAGTCGATCGATGACCTGCTTGACCACCGCTTCGAACAGCGGATTGGGACGAGTGGCTCCTCTGGTGGATAGCACGAGCAGGACCGCCAATAATTTGTCAAGGGCGGTCGCGCCCGGGAAAAAGCGAACGATCGCCGCCGCTCCGATCAGGTTGGCAATACCCCCCACGGTTGTCGCCTCGCGCAGTAAGACATCCATCTGTGGCTCCCCCACCCGCCGTACACTGCGAAACATCGCAGTGGCGTTAACCATCAACGGATAGCTTAATTGAAGAGTGCTACCAGAAGAGCGGTGATTGCCAAGAAGAAAGCACCTACGGCTAGGCGGCTGGCGATCGCCACGGGAATCCAGGCGGCGTGATCAAACCGACCTGCCGCGTAATTGGCGAAACCACAGAGTGAAAGGGCGAGAAAACCGATGGAATATGCCACCAGTGGCTTACTGCCGATAGTTCCGACCAGGATCGCTATAAAAAGCAGCGCTATTGCGCCGTGGTAAGCGCCACGGATCAGTCTGTCAATGCTGTGGTCGACCTCAACTTTGGCCTGCTTGAGCATGACCGAAGGATCTTTCGGACGAAGCTCCTCAGGCAGGGTCAGCGAATGAGCAAAGTCGAGGTCCGCGTAGCGCTCCTGCGAGTGCAGACGCAATCCTCCAGAAGAAATCTGGTCCTCGATGAACTCAGATGCGGCGGTCTGCGTCATAATTCCTAGCCAGCCAGTCTAGGCAGGCGGGCACGGTATCGCAAGGGGTCGGACGCCGCCTGTTCAGGCGTCAAGCCTCGTCGATTGGGGGCAGCTCACGGTTGGATTCGTGGCCATTGGGATTCACCGGCACCTCCTCGGCAGTCGCCTCGAAGTCGTAGTCACGCGCTGGCCCGGCGCCGCGATCGCGTGGCGGATTGCCGCCCCCAGGCACCCCCACAACCATGAAGCGGCCAATCGTCATCCGGCGCAGGACCCGCCGCACGATCGCCCTGCTCGGCGGGATCAGCAGAATCAGGCCGACGATGTCGGTGAGGAAGCCGGGGGTCAGCAGCAGGGTCCCGCCGACCACGATCAGCAGGCCGTCGACGACCTCCTTGCCCGGGAAGCGCCGCTGGGCCAGCGCCTCGTTGAAGCGCCGCCAGGCGCCGCGTCCCTGGTGTTTCAGCAGGAACGATCCGAGCAGGGCGTCGGCCAGTAGCAGCGCCAGCGTCGGCCAGAGGCCGATTGCCTGGCCGACCTGGATGATCACGTAGAGCTCCGCGATCGGGACGACGATGAAGAGGATGATCAGGAAGAGGGGCACTCGCGAAGCCTAGCCAGGCGACCGCCTCGGCCCGCCGCGCGGGCGGAGTCAGGCGGCGTTCTTGGCAGCAGCGGCGCCGGCCGCCTGCTCGAGCTCGGCCAGCGACTCGTTGACCCCGTCGGCGACTGCTTCGACGTCCTCCATCGAGTCATAATCGGCGAGCAGGCCGAAGCCGATTTTGCCGTGGTAGCTCATGATCGCGATCGCCATCGCGTGGTTTTCGGGCAGGAAGGCGACCGGGAAGACCTCTTCCATTTCCCGTCCCAGCAGGTAAAGGGGCAGCTGCGGCCCCGGCACGTTGGTGACGATCAGGTTGAAGAGGCGGGTCGAGAAGTTGATCCGCGAGGCCTGCGCGAGCAGGGTCGGCGGCGCGAAGTCGTTGAAGCGGGAGATCACTTCGGCGCCGAGTGCCTGTTTGGAGCGCTTCAAGCCCTCCATCTCCTCGCTGATCACCCGCAGCCGCCGCACCGGGTCCTCGACGTAGACGGGCAGCGGCCCTCGCATCAGCGCGATCCGGTTGCCGAGGTCGCCACGCTCGTCCTCGCTGCGGATCGAGACCGGGACCAGCGCCCGCAGCTCCAGGCCCTCGGTGCGGATGCCGCGGCGGTGCAGCCAGTTGCGCACTGAACCGGTAACCACGGCCAGTACGACGTCGTTGACGGTACCGCCGAGCTCGTCCTTGATCCGCTTGAAGGTGGCCAGCTCGGAGCGCGCCCAGACGTAGCGCCGGTGCGGCCCGATCGCTTGGTTCAGCGGCACATCCGGGGCCGGGTCGGCGAAGGCGCTGACGATCTCGCTCACGCCCTCCAGCGCCTCGACCGCCTTGCGCGCCGTCGTCTCCGGGTTGCGCACCGCCTCCACGGCCCGCTCGGCGAGCTTGATCGGGGTGGCGACCAGGTCGCTGATGCCGCGGGCGACGAGCTCGGTGGTGCCGGGTTCGGGCTGCGGCACCCACTCGTTTTCGACCGGCGCCGGCGCCGGCACCGGCTCGAGGTCGAAGAGGACGGTGCCGATGTCGACGCCGGAGACGCCGTCGACCATCGCGTGGTGGGTCTTGGTCAGGATCGCGAAGCGGTCGCGCTCCAGGCCCTGCGCCAGCCACAGCTCCCAAAGCGGCTTGGAGCGATCCAGCTGCTGCGAGAAGACCCGCCCGGCCAGCCGCTTCAGCTGCGCCTCGCCGCCCGGCTCGGGCAGCGCGGTGTGACGTATGTGGTAAGTCAGGTTGAAGTTGACGTCGTCCGCCCAGAGTGGCCGACCTGCCTCCAGCGGCGGCACCACCAGCTTCTGGCGGAAGCGCGGCACCAGCCGCAGGCGGCTGCGCACATGCTCGACCAGGTCGACGTACTTGGGCGGCGGCCCCTCGAAGATCAGGATCGCGCCGACGTGCATGTGGCTGGTCGAGCTCTCGTTGGTGAGGAACGAGGCGTCGACCGCGGTCAACCGGTCGAGATGGCGTCCGTCGGTGCTCACTCCGCAAGGCTAGCTTCCACCCGCCCTCCGGTGCCAGTCCGCACCCGCGGCCGCAACCTCGCCACCGCTACCCTGCAGGTATGGCAGCCACCGCCACCGCCGCTCCCAAGCGGGTATTGCTCGCCGCCCCGCGCGGCTACTGCGCCGGCGTCGACCGCGCCGTGCAGACGGTCGAGCGCGCGCTCGAACGCTACGGCGCCCCCGTCTACGTGCGCAAGGAGATCGTCCACAACAAGCACGTGGTCGAGGAACTGGCCAAGCGCGGCGCGATCTTCGTCGAGCAGGAGACCGAGGTGCCGGAGGGGGAGATGGTCGTCTTCTCCGCCCACGGCGTCGCCCCGGCCGTCCACGACAACGCCGCCGCCCGCAACCTGCGCACGATCGACGCCACCTGCCCGCTGGTGACCAAGGTCCACGTCTCCGCCCGCCGCTTCGCCGCCCAGGGCTACACGATCGTGATGATCGGCCACGCCGGGCACGAGGAGGTCGAAGGGACCACCGGCGAGGCCCCCGGCAGCATCGTCCTGATCGAAACCGCCGACGAGGTGGAGTCGCTGCAGGTCCCCGACCCCGACAAGGTCGCCTTCATCACCCAGACCACGCTCTCGGTCGACGAGACGGCCGAGGTGATCGCCGCCCTGCGCGCCAAATTCCCTGGAATCGTCAGCTCCAAGTCGGACGACATCTGTTACGCGACGACCAACCGCCAGATCGCCGTCAAGCAGCTCGCCCGCGAGTGCGACCTGGTCCTCGTGATCGGCTCGACCAACTCCTCGAACTCCAACCGCCTGGTCGAGGTGGCGCGCGAACACGGCGCCGCCTCGCACCTGATCGACAACCACACCCAGGTGCAGGAGGAGTGGCTGGCTGGAGTCGAGACCGTCGGCATCACCTCCGGCGCCAGCGCCCCCGAGGAGCTGGTCGAGAGCCTGGTCGCCCTCTTCCGCGAGCGCGGCGCCGAGGACGTCTCGGAGCTGCGCACCGTCCACGAGGACGTCCGCTTCATGCTCCCGAAGGAGATCCGGGACGAGGTTTCCGCCGGCGCCTAGGTTTTGGCCCCTATAGGGGCCTCAATCCGCGTAGCGGTGGTGCAGCATCAGGTCGTTGCCGTCGGGGTCGCAGAAAAGCGCCATGTGGCAGACGCCGGTGTCGAAGGTGTCGCCGTTGAATTTGACGCCTTTTGCCTCCAGTTCGGCCCGGGCGGCGGCGACGTCGTCGACGTGCAGGGCAGGGTGCGCGTTTTTCTGTGGCGCGAACTCCATGCCCATTTTGGCCGGCTCCCAGATGCCGAAGCAGGTCTCGCCGACCCAGAACTCGTAGTCGGACTTCTCGTCCGGGCGCAGACCGAGCGTCTCGACGTAGAACTTGCGGGTGCGGTCGGGGTCGGTGGAGGGGACGCCGACGAAATCAAGCTTGGTGACCATGGTTCTCTTCTCTCCTTTTTAGGGGGTGGCAGCGGGGAAGCTGACGGACCAGATCCGCAGGCCGGGTGTGGGGCGGAGGGTAACGGTGTGCGCCTCGTGGCTCGAATGCTCGACCAGGGCATAGAGGGCGGGGCCGGTGGTTGCGACCGTCGCGGCGGGCTGGCCGTCGAGCTCGACGACGATCTCTCCCGCGCCCTCGACCGTCGCGTAGACGCCCCCGGCGGCGTACTCCAGCACCAGCTCGTCACCGTCCTCACCCGCCGTCCAGGGCCGCTCCCAGGAACCGCCGGGGAAGACCTCCGGCGTGGGGGCCGTGACCCAGGCACCGGCGGCGTCGCTGGGGCGCAGCGGCGCCGTCGGCTCGGGCAGCGGCTGCAGGGCGTCGATCTCGCGCAGCTCTTCCTGGATCGCCATCTCCGTCGCCAGGTATTCGCCCTCGCCGAAGTGGACCCAGGCAAGCGCGCCGCCGAGGCTCCAAAGGAAGAGGCTGGGCCAGCCCTCGCAGCCGTAGGAGGCCCAGAGGTCGTGCTCGGCGTCGATCGCCACCGGGAACTCGATTCCGAGCGCGGCCAGGCCAGCGGCGACGGCGGCCTCGTCGGCGCCGAAGGGGAAGCGGGGGGACTGGACGCCGATCACGCTGAGGCCGGCATCGCGGTAGCGGCGCGACCACTCGCTCAGGTAGGGGAGGGTGCGCACGCTGTTGAGCTGGGCAAAGTCGATGAAGTGGACCAGCGCCGGGCCGCCGACGGTCAGTGCCGGCATCGACTCCGGCTCGGTGCCGACCCAGGAGAGGCCCTCGGGTAGATCGGGAGCGGCGATGTTGTCGCGTCCGGGGAGCACGCGCGGACGTTATCCTGGGCTGCCTTGACCGAGCTTGGTGCCTTCCTGCTTCCGGCAGTGCCGCTCCTGGCATTGCTCGCCTGCCTGCTGCTCGGCCGCTATCCGGGCTGCGAGGCGATCGTCCGCCTCTCCGAGCGGATCGCCGCCGCCGCTCGTACTCGCTTCGCTGGAGCCGGGCTGCGGCGAGCCCCGCTCCGACCCCGCTCCTTCGCTCCTGGCGGCGGGCTCCTGCTCGCGCTCTCGCTCTCCGGTCGCGCTCCGCCCGCCTAGGGCCGGTCCACGCTTCCGCGCTCCGTACCAATGCCGGCCTCCCGCCGGCGCTGCCGCGAGCGCGCCCACACGATCGACAGGAGATGAGATGAAGCACGCAAACAAGATGGTTCTGGCGCTGGTCGTGCTGGTCGCGACGGTTGGCCTCGCGGCTTGCGGCAGCAGCGACGAGGACAGGACCGAAGCGGTCAGCGGCCAGTTCGAGCTGGTCTCCGGCGCCCCCGCCGAAGATCAGGGGGTGTCGGGAGAGGCGACCCTGGAGCGCACCGACGGCGGCACCGCCGTCGCGCTCAGCGCCAGGGGCCTCGAGCCCGATGCCGAGTACGTCGCCCACCTCCACACCGAAGGCTGCGATCAGGCAGAACCCGGCGGGCCGCACTTCAAGTTCGACCCCAGCGGCGGCGACGAGCCGCCGAACGAGATCCACCTCGAGTTCAGCTCCGACGCCAAGGGCGCCGGCAAGGCCGAAGCCTCCAGCGGCCGCGAAGTCCCCGTCGGCGAAGCCGGCTCGCTCGTCCTCCACGAAGCCGAGGCCGAGCGCAAGACCTCCGCCGGCAGCGGTGAAGTCGAAACGATTTTCGTCCACGCCGGACATCACCACGAGGACGAGGCCGCCCCGGTGAAGATCGCCTGCGCCGAGCTCGAAGGCGGCGCCAGCGCCTCGAAGCCGGGCGACAACCCCGAAAGCGCCAGCATGGGCGGCAAGGTTCCGACCGTCGTCATCCGCAACGGCGAACCGGTCGGCGGCATCGCCGAGCTCGAATACGACGCCGGCGACCAGATCCGCTTCGAGGTCAGCTCCGACGTCGCCGACGAGGTCCACGTCCACGGCTACGACCTGATGCAGGACGTCCCGGCCGGCGGCACGGTCAGCTTCGACTTCCCGGCCGAAATCGAAGGCATCTTCGAGGTCGAGCTCGAGGGCCGCAAAGAGCAGATCGCGGAGTTGAAGGTCAACCCGTGACCTTGCTGCCCTTCGCGCACGCCCTGGCCTCCCGGCAGGACCTGCCGATCCCGGCCTGGCTGTTTGCCTGGGGGGCGTCGATCGTCCTGATCGTGTCCTTCTTCGCGCTCGCGGCGGCCTGGCGCGAGCCCCGTCTCGAGGAGGCGCACTGGCGCTCCCTCGGGGCGGGGCTGTCCCGCGCCTTGCTCAGCCCGCCGGTACAGGTTCTCTGCGGCCTTGTCGGCGTCTTCCTTCTCGGCGTCGCCGTCTATGCCGGCCTGCGTGGCACCGAAGCGCCGGATCGCAACTTCGCCCTCACCTTCATCTTCGTCACCACCTGGCTCGGCTTCCCCCTCTTCTCCGCCCTGCTGGGCGACATCTTCCGGCCCGTCAATCCCTGGCGCGCGGTGGGCCGGGCCGCGGGGTGGGGCTTCCGCGCGATCGCCGGGCAACGCCCGGCGCACCTCGCCTACCCGGAGGCGCTGGGTCGCTGGCCGGCCGTGGTCGGGCTGCTGGCCGTCGTCTGGCTGGAGGTCGTCTACGGCTCCAGCGGGGGCATCGCCGTTGGCCTCGACCCCGCCGTGGTCGCCACCGCGGCCCTCGTCTACAGCGGCTACACGCTGGCGATGATGGCCGTGTTCGGGACTGAGGAGTGGTGCGAGCGGGGCGAGGTCTTCTCCGTCTACTTCGGAATGTTCTCCCAGCTCGGCTGGTTCGGGGTCGAGGATGGGCGCCTGGGTCGCCGCCGGCCGCTCTCCGCGGCCACTCGCTGGGCGACGCTGCCGGGCTCGGCCGCGCTCGTCATCGCCTCGATCGCGACCACCAGCTTCGACGGCGCCTCGGAGGGGGCCTTCAAGGGCTGGATCGAGAGCACCTTCACCTGGTTCGTCGACCGCGGCGCCGGCCTCCTCGCCGCGCAGCGCCTCGCCGACACGATCTTCATGCTGCTCTGCTTCGCCGGCGTCGCCCTCGTCTACATGCTCGGCGTGCGCGGGATGCGCACCGTGCGCGGGGCGCCGTCGCTGGCGACCCTGCGAGTCGGGTTCGCCCACACGCTGATCCCGATCGCCCTCGCCTATCTCGTCGCCCATTACTTCAGCTTCTTCGTCTTCCAGGAGCAGGCTCAGTTCACCTACTTGCTCTCGGACCCGCTGGGCACTGCAACCACCGACCTCTTCGGCACCGCCTCGGCCGGGGTCAACTACAAGATCCTCAGCGCCAACGCCATCTGGTACGTCCAGGTCGGCGCCCTCATCGTCGGCCACGTGCTCGGCCTGACCATGGCCCACGACCGCGCCCTCGTCTACTGGCCCAGCTACCGCGACGCCTCCCGCTCCCAGTACTGGATGCTCGCGGTAATGGTCGCCTTCACCTGCTTCGGCCTCTACCTGCTGTCAGTCTCCAACGGGTGAAGACCGATCTATCCTGACCTCAATGCTTCCCCTGGCCCACGTCGGTCACTACCTCTGGGTCCTCTACCTGCTGCCGATCCTCTTCGTGATCGCCGGCATCCTCAAAACCACGCTTTCCCAGCGACGCAATCAGCACGGGGACGAAGGCGCCCCTCCCGGGGGTGGCACGGGGGAGGGTCCGAGAACGGACCCGCCGGACCGCCCGCAGGACCCTCCCCCGTGACAGGACCCGCGGGCCGAACTCCTTCGTCCCTGAAGCCCTTCGTCCCTTACAGAATCTCGGCGAGCCGCTTCTCGAGCGCAGCCGAGATCTCGTCCCGCACCGGCCCCTTGGCCAGCCGTTCGACCAGGGACTCGAGGAAGCCTTCGATGATCAGCGTCTTCGCCCCGGCCGGGTCGAGCCCGCGCGAGGTCAGGTAGAAGAGCTGCTCTTTGTCGATCTGGGCGATCGCCGCGGCGTGGGTGCAGCGGACGTCGTCGGCGAGGATCTCCAGACCGGGGATCGCGTCGGCGTGGGCCTCGGTCGAGAGCAGCAGGTTGCGGCTCTCCTGGAAGGCGTCGGTCTGCTGGGCGCCGGGGTCGACCTTGATCATCCCGCGCCAGACCGCGGTCGAACCGGCGGCGAGGACGCCGCGGAAGGCGAGGTCGGAGTTGGTGTTGGGCGCCGCGTGCTCCTGGATCGTGTCGAAGTCGAGGTGCTGCCCGGGCCCGCCGGCGTAGCCGCCGGTGACGCGGGCCTCGGAGCCGGGGCCGGCCAGCTTGGTCTCCATCCGCACCTTGCCGCGGGCCGAGCCGAAGCCGAGGGCGGCCCAGTCGAGCCGGGCGTCGCGCTCGACCTGGGCGCGCTGGGTGGCGAAGATCCAGGCGGACTCGGAGATGTCCTGGGTGTTGACGTAGCGCAGCGTCGCCGCCTGGCCGACGCTCAGCTCGACGACCGAGTTGAGCAGCCCGTCGACCTCGTCGTTGGGGGAGGACCAGTGCTCCCAGACCTCCGCTTCCGCACCCTCGTCGAGGACGATCAGGGTGCGCCAGCCGACAGCCGCGCCGTCACGGTCGACCGGGACCTCGATCCGGATCGGCTCGGTGACCGTGACCCCGCGCGGCACATGGACCAGCACGCCATCGCTCCAGCCCGCCTCGTTGCGGGCGACGAAGGGATCCTCGACCGGGACCAGCGAGCCCAAATGCTCCTGCAGCAACTCGGCGTGGGAGGTAACCGCGTCGGCGAGCGAGACCACCGTCGCGCCCTCGGCGCCGCTGACCTCGGCCTCGGCGTCGGTTGCCGCGTAGGCGTCGATCTCCAGTCCGGAGAGGTCGGTGAATTCCCAGCCCTTCGACTTGTGGTCGGGGAGAGGGAGGCTCTCGGTCAGAGAGGCGCCACGCTGGCGCCTCTTGTCCAACCAGGCCGGCTCGGTCGCTACCTCAGCCAATTGAACCCTCCATCTGCAGCTCGATCAGCCGGTTGAGCTCGACCGCGTACTCCATCGGCAGCTCCTTGGTCACCGGCTCGATGAAGCCGTTGACGATCATCTTCGAGGCCTCCTCCTCGTCGAGCCCGCGACTCTGCAGGTAGAAGAGCTGCTCGTCGCCGATCTTGGAGACGGTCGCCTCGTGGCCGACGTCGGCGTCGTTCTCGTCGATGCGGATCGTCGGGTAGGTGTCAGAACGCGAGTCTTCGTCCAGCAGCAGCGCGTCGCAGACGACCTTGGAGCGGGATTCGGTCGCCCCGTCGGCGACCTCGAGCAGGCCGCGGTAGGTCGAGCGCCCGCCGTCCTTGGAGATCGACTTGGAGAAGATCGAGGACGAGGTCTTCGGCGCCGCGTGGATGATCTTGCCGCCGGCATCCTGGTGCTGGCCCTCGCCGGCGAAGGCGATCGAGAGGATCTCGCCGTGGGCTTCGGGCCCCATCAGGTAGATCGACGGGTACTTCATCGTCAGTTTCGAGCCGAGGTTGCAGTCGACCCACTCCATCGTCGCCTTTTCGTGCGCGACGGCGCGCTTGGTGACGAGGTTGAAGACGTTCTGCGACCAGTTCTGGACCGTCGTGTAGCGGACCCGCGAGCTCTTCTTCGCGCAGATCTCGACCACCGCGGAGTGCAGCGAGTCGCTGGAGTAGACCGGCGCCGTGCAGCCCTCGATGTAGTGGACGTCGGCACCCTCCTCGGTGATGATCAGCGTCCGCTCGAACTGGCCCATGTTCTCGGTGTTGATCCGGAAGTAGGCCTGCAGCGGCATCTCGACCTTGACTCCGGCCGGCACGTAGACGAAGGATCCGCCCGACCATACGGCCGAGTTCAGCGCCGCCAGTTTGTTGTCGTTGGCGGGGATGATCGTCGCCCAGTGCTCGCGCACCAGGTCCTCGTGCTCGCGCAGGGCGGTGTCCATGTCGGTGAAGATCACGCCCTGGGCCTCGAGCTTCTCGTTGACCTGGTGGTAGACGACCTCGGACTCGTACTGGGCGCCGACGCCGGAGAGGAATTTGCGCTCGGCCTCGGGGATGCCGAGCCGGTCGAAGGTGTTTTTGATGTCGTCCGGGACCTCGCTCCAGTCGCGGCTGTTCTTCTCCGAGGCGCGCACGAAGTAGTGGATGTCGTCCCAGTCGATCTGGTCGAGGTTGCCGCCCCATTTCGGGGTCGGACGCGAGTAGAAGTGCTCCAGCGCCTTGAGCCGGAACTCGCGCATCCACTGCGGCTCGTTCTTGTAGTCGGAGATCGATTCGACGATCTCCCGCGAGAGCCCCTTCGGCGCCTTGTAGGCATAGCCGGACTCGGAGTCGTGGAAGCCGAACTTCTCCGCGTAGTCGGAGTTGATCCCGGCAAGTTCTCTTTTCTCTGCGACTACCTCGGGCGTTGCCATGTTCAGACCTCCAGGGTGACGGTGTCGTCCGCGATGGCTATCGGGAACGTTTGCACCGGAGTGAAAGCGGGGAGCGTCTTCGGCCTGCCGGTGCTCAGGTCGAAGAGGGAGCCGTGACGCGGGCATTCGACGGTGCACGCCGCGGGATCGAACTCGCCCTCGGCGAGCGGCCCGTTGTCGTGGGAGCAGCGATCCTCGATCGCGTAGAACGCGCCCTCGCAGTTGAAGACGCCGATCTTCCTGTCCTCGTGCTCGACCAGCCGCATCTGTCCGGGCTGAAGCTCGGAGACAGGGCAGACGGCGATAGTGGTTCCAGCGGTGTCGGTCAAGAGAGGTGGTTCTCCTCGGCACTCACGGTGCCAATTAGTGCGGATCGAGACGTAATCCTACTTCTCCGGTCGGATTTTAGCGGCTGGGCCGGGCGGGCCACGCCAGTTCACGCGACGATGACTTTCCGGCGCTTGCCAGGTCTTAGTTTTAAGAACCCGCTAGGAAAGGATTGAGGATGAGCAAGATGACGAAGCACGCGCCAGGATCAAGGTGCTGGGTGGATCTCGGCACTCCGGACGTGGATACGGCGGCCGGCTTCTACGGCAGCCTCTTCGGCTGGGAGATACCGGAGCTGGAGAACTCGGCCGAATTCAGCGGCTACCGGCGGGCGAAAAAGGATGGGGCCGACGTCGCCGGGGCGATGCCGCTGATGCAGGAGGGACAGCCGTCGGCTTGGACGAGCTACATCGCCGTCGAGGATGCCGACGCGACGGCGGCGGCGGTGCGGGAGGCCGGTGGCAGCGTCATCGCCGAGCCGATGGACGTGATGGAGCTGGGCCGGATGGCGGTCTTCGCCGACCCGGAGGGCGCTGTCTTCGGGATCTGGCAGGCGGGCACGTTTGCCGGCATCGAGCTGCTCGACGAGCCGGGCGCGCCCTGCTGGACCGAGCTGAACAGCCGTGACCCCGAGGCCGCCAAGCGCTTCTACGGCGCCGTGTTCGGCTGGGGCACGGTGGGTACCGCCATGGGCGACGAGGGGACCTACACGATGTGGACGGCCGGCGAGGCCAACGTCGCCGGCTTGATGGACATGCGCGGCCGCGTGCCCGACGAGGTGCCACCCAGCTGGCTGGCCTACTTCGCGGTCGAGGACACCGACGCGTCGCTGGAGACGATTACCGACAACGGGGGCGAGGTCTCCTTCGGCCCAATCGACACCCCGGCCGGGCGCTTCGCCGTGATCACCGACCCCTGGGGCGCCGTCTTCGCCCTGGTCGACGACGTAGGAGGCGACGCGGCGGCCGCCTAGCGCCGCGGGCGGCGGCGGTCGGGCTCTGCCTCAGATCGCCGCCGCTTCGGCCGGGTCGCCGCTCTCGCCCTCGTCCTCCCATTCGGCCGGCTGGCCGAGGCTGGCGCTCTTGACGATCTTCAGGCCCAGCATCGCGCACTTCATCCGCGTCGCCGAGATCTCGATTCCCAGCAGCTCCAGCACGTACTCCTTGGGCAGTCGCAGCAGCTCCTCACGCGATTTGCCGACCAGCTCGTCGGTCAGCAGCGAGGTCGCCGCGGTCGAGATCGCGCAGCCCTGGCCCTCGAAGGCGACCTCCGCCACCCGGTCCTCGCCGTCGAGCCGGATCGTCACCCGCTGCTCGTCGCCGCAGAGGGGGTTGGTGTCCTCGAACTCGAGGTCGGGCTCGTCGACATGGCCGAAGTTATGCGGCCGCTTGTAGTGCTCGAGGATCTGGTCGCGGTAGAGCTCGTCCATGGCCATCGAGGCTAGCGTAGGCGTCGCGTGGTTCCTCCGGGCCGGATGCGGAACAGGAACGACAGGTTGCCTCAATGCTGAGGACGTTTAGAGTGTCGCGTCAAACTTCGACTGGGAGGTCGCATGCCTGTCCGTAGCCGTGTCCTGCTTGCAGTTCTCGCTGTTGCCACCGCCATCCTCCTGCTGCCGGCCGTGTCGGCGTCAGGGGCTGGCAAGAACTCGACGAAGATCGTCATCAGCCTCAAAACGCCGGCCTTCCACGGCAAGCTGAGCTCGCCCAGGAGGGCTTGCCTGGGTAGCCGCAAGGTGAAGATGTACCGCGAAGTGAACGGCACGAAAAAGCGGCTCGGAAAGGACACGACCGCTGACAACGGCAAGTGGGCGATCCTGCTGGGGAAGAACCTCAAGCCCGGGGCCTACTACGCCATCGTCAAGGCACGCGGCAAATGCAAGGCGGCGAAATCGCAGATCCTGCCGATCGTCTAACCGCTGAGGCCGAACACGCGCCGGGCGTCTTCGAGGCCGTCGACCAGGCGATCGATCTCGCCCGGCGTCGTGTAGGCGCCGAAGCTCGCCCGCGCGGTGGCGGCGACGCCGAGGCGGTCCATGAGGATCTGGGCGCAGTGGTGACCGGCGCGGACGGCGACGCCGTGGCGGTCGAGGATCTCGGAGACGTCGTGGGCATGGATGCCCTCGATCTCGAAGGAGACCGGGCCGATCCGCTCCGGGCCGCGGGGCGGGCCGAAGACCCGCAGGCCGGGGACCTCGCCCAGGCGCGCCAGCGCGTAATCGGCGATCTGGCGCTCGTGCTCGAGTACCGACTCCATCTCGAGCGCGTCGAGCCAGCGCAGCGCCGAGGCCATCCCGATCGCCTGGGCGATCGCCGGCGTGCCCGCCTCGAAGCGGGCCGGGACGTCGGCGTAGGTGGTGCGGTCGGGGCCGACCTTGCGGATCATCGAGCCGCCGCCGAGGAAGGGCGGCATCGCCCGCAGCAGCTCGAGCCGGCCCCAGAGGACGCCGATTCCGGTCGGCCCGTAGAGCTTGTGGCCGGTGAGGGCGTAGAAGTCGACGCCCAGCTCGGCGACGTCGACCGGCAGCTTCGGCGCCGCCTGGGCGCCGTCGGCGAGAACTAGCGCCCCGGCCGCGTGCGCCAGGCGCGAGATCTCGGCCAGCGGGTTCTCGGTACCGAGCACGTTGGAGACGTGGGTCACGGCGACCAGCTTCGGCCCGCGCTCGAGCAGCGCCGCGAGGGCGTCCATGTCGAGCAGGCCGTCGCCGTCGATCGGCACCCAGTCGATCTCGGCCCCGACCCGCTCCGCCAGCTGCTGCCAGGGAACGATGTTGGAGTGGTGCTCCATCTCGGTCAGGACGATGCGGTCGCCGGCGCCGACCTTGGCGTCGCCCCAGGCCCGGGCGACGAGGTTGATCGCCTCGGTCGCGTTGCGGACGAAGAGGACCTCGCGGCGGTCGCCGGCGCCGATGTGGTCGGCCACCGTCGCCCGTGCTCCCTCGTAGGCTTCCGTCGCCTCGGCCGAAAGGGTGTGGGAGCCGCGGTGGACGTTGGAGTGATGGCGGCGCTCGTAGCGGTCGACCGCCTGGATCGAGGCCAGCACCCGCTGCGAGCTGGCGCCGCTGTCGAGGTAGGCGACCGGCTTGCCGTTGACCTCGCGCTCCAGTGCGGGGAAGGCGGCGCGGACCTTCTCGATCGCGAACGCCGCGGCCGGGGCAGGGCTTTTCGCGGTCGCCGGCTCCATGTCCCGAGGAGGCTAGGCAGCAGCGCCCGCCTCCACCTCCTCGCGGATCCAGCCGTAGCCCTTCTCCTCCAGCACGCCGACCAGCTCGGGGCCGCCTTCCTTGACGATCCGCCCCTCGAACATGACGTGGACGAAGTCCGGTTTGACCATGTGCAGGATCCGCTGGTAGTGGGTGATGATGAGTACGCCCATGTCCGGGCCGGCGAACTTGTTGACACCCTCGGCGACGACCCGCAGGGCGTCGATGTCGAGGCCCGAATCGGTCTCGTCGAGGACGGCGATCTCCGGCTTCAGCAGGGCCAGCTGCAGCAGCTCCATCCGCTTCTTCTCGCCGCCGGAGAAGCCGTCGTTGAGGTAGCGGCTGGAGAAGTCTTTGGGGATGTTGGCCAGCGCCATCGCCTCCTGGGCGGTCTTGGCGAAGTCCTTGATCTTGATCTGCGGCTCGCCGCGCGCCTCGAGCTGGGCGTTGATGATCATCCGCAGGTACTTGCTGACCGAGACGCCGGGGATCGCGACGGGGTACTGGAAGGCCATGAAGAGGCCCGCCTGCGAGCGCACGTCGGGGTCGGCCTCGGTGATGTCCTCGCCCTTGAAGACGATCGAGCCCTCGGTCACCTCCAGCGCCGGGTGGCCCATGATCGCGTTGGCGAGCGTCGACTTGCCGGACCCGTTGGGCCCCATCAGCGCGTGAACCTTGCCCTTCTCGACGTCGAGGTCGAGACCCTTGAGGATCTGCTTGTCCTCGACCTTCACGTGCAGGTTGCG
The DNA here is from genome assembly GCA_049790835.1 of Solirubrobacterales bacterium. Lineage (GTDB taxonomy): Bacteria > Actinomycetota > Thermoleophilia > Solirubrobacterales > 70-9 > VAYN01. Next base: position 14,313 of record JBAQZI010000185.1, on the reverse strand, counting down.
TATCTCCAGCTCAGCCAATTTCACTCACTCCGTTTCTGGGGTTTCGAAAGTCTGGGATTCAGGCGGCGCGGACGATCGCGGCCTCGCTGCGGCCGCCGGGCCGGGAGAACTCGACCAGCTCGGCCAGCGTGGTGCCGGCCAGCGCCTTGGTGACGCCGCCCTGCACCCGGGTCCACAGCAGCTTCGTCGAACAGGCGCGGTCGCCATCGTCCTCGTGCGAGCAGAGCACCTTGCCCTCCGGGGTCTCGTGGAAGCACTCCATCGGGGCGATCTGCCCTTCCAGCGCCTCGACCACCGCGTCCATCGTGATCTCCTCGGCCGGCTTGGCCAGGCGGTAGCCACCGTGGGCGCCGCGGGTCGAGGTGACGAGGTCCGCCTTGCGCAGCTTCGCGACCAGGTGCTCGAGGTAGGAGAGCGGGAGCCGCTCGGCTTCGGCGACTGTGTTGAGCGAGATCGGCGCCGAACCGGGCTGGCGGCCCAGCTCTACCATCAGGCGCACTCCGTACTCGGCTTTGGTCGAAAACAGCATCTGCTCTAAATCCTACTGAAGCAGTCGGTTATGCCTCCGCGCCCTCGGCTTCGGCCCGGCCGATTTCGACATGGGCGCGGCTGTCGCTGCCCTTGATCAGGATCAGGGTGAGGACGAAGCCGAGGGCGGCGATCGCGGCACCGCCGAGGAAGGCGACCTGGAACCCCTCGGTCAGCGCGTTCTCCACCCCCGACCCATCCGCGAGGACGCCGGAGGTATGGGAGGTGGCGATCGAGGAGAGGACCGCCAGACCCAGCGCGCCGCCGATCTGCTGCGAGGTGTTGATCAGGCCGCTGGCCAGGCCGGACTCGTGTTCCGGCACCCCGGCGACAGCGGCGATCGTCGTCGTCACGAAGGCAAAGCCGAGGCCGGCGGCAGCCAGCAGCGAGGGCCCGAGGATGTCGGTCGTGAAGCCGCCGCCGACCGAGACCTGGCTGAACCAGAGGAGCCCGGCGACGATGAAAAGGAGGCCGGTGGCCAGGACCGGCTTGTAGCCGACTTTGGTCACCAGCCCCGAGGCGATCCCGGCCGAGGCCATGATCGTCAACGCCAGCGGCAGGTAGGACAGGCCGGCGTGGATGGCGCTGTAGCCGAGTACCTGCTGCATGTAGAGGGAGATGAAATAGAACATCGAGAAGAGCGAGGCGCCGACCAGCAGCCCGACCACGTTGGCCCCGGTCAGGGTGCGGATGCGGAAGATCGAGAACGGCACCAGCGGCTTGCGCGCGCGCAGCTCGATCGCGATGAAGGCGGCGAGCAGGGTGGCGGCCAGTACCAGCAGGCCGATCGTTTTACTGGAGCCCCAGCCGGCGCTCTCGGCGTCGACGACCGCGTAGACGAGGATCGAGAGCGCGGCGGTGACCGTCACGGCCCCGGCGACGTCGAAGGCGCGGGTCTCGCTGACGGCGCGGCTTTCGGCGATCAGTCGCGGCGCCAGGGCAAAGGCGATCAGGCTCACCGGCACGTTCACCCACAGCACCCACTCCCAGCCGAGGCCGTCGGTGAGGATGCCGCCGAGCAGGACGCCGGCGGCGCCGCCGGAGCCGGCCACGGCACCCCAGGCCCCGAGCGCCTTGTTGCGCTCGGCGCCGTCCTTGAAGATCGTCGTGACGATCGAGAGCGCGGCAGGGGAGATGATCGCGGCCCCGAGGCCCTGCGCCGCCCGGGCGGCGATCAGCTGACCTTCGGTGACCGCGAAGCCGGCCGCCAGCGAGGCGACCGCGACCAGCAGCAGGCCGGCCATGAAGACTCGCCGCCGCCCGAGCAGGTCGGCGGTGCGGCCGCCGAGCAGGAGGAAGCCGCCGAAGGTCAGGACGTAGGCGTTGACGATCCAGGACAGGTTGTCCTGGGAGAAGTCGAGCTCTTTGCCGATCGTCGGTAGGGCGACGTTGACGATCGAGGCGTCGAGGACGACGACGAACTGGGCCGCGCTGAGCAGGACCAGGGCCAGCCAGCGCTTCTCCTGGAAATCGTTGTCTGCAGCCATGTGCTGACCAGTCAGTCAATCAAACCGGCGGGCTCGAACTTCTAGGGCTCGATCAAGCCGCGGCGGATCGCATAGCGGACCAGCTCGACCCGGTCGCGCATGCCCAGCTTGCGCATCGCGTTGGCGCGGTGGTTCTCGACCGTCTTCTCGGAGAGGTGCAGCAGCTCGGCGATCTGCCTCGTCGTGTGCGCCTCGGCGACCAGCTTGACGATCTCCTCCTCGCGCGGGGTCAGCTCCTCCTCGCCGCTGGAGCCGCGCTCGAGCACGTCCTTGATCAGCGTCCGCTGCGCCGCCGGCGTCAGGAACGGCTCGCCGCGCTCGACCGCGCGGATCGCCGCCAGCAGGTCGGTGTCCGCCTGCGCCTTCAGCACGTAACCGGAGGCGCCGGCTTTCAGCGCCTCGAACAGGTAGCGCTCGTCGTCGTGCATGGAGAGGATCAAGACCGATACCTCGGGCGCCTGCTGCTTGATCTCACGCGTCGCCTGCAGACCCGTCAGCTTCGGCATCTTCACGTCGAGGATCGCCAGGTCGGGCCGCTCGCGCACCGCCAGCTCCCGCGCCTCCGCGCCATCGGCCGCCTCCGCCACCACTTCGATGTCCGGCTGCCGCTCCAAGAGCAGCCGCAACCCCGAACGCACGATCCCATGGTCATCAGCGATCAGCACCCGCATCCGCCCAGTGTGGCCGATGGGCCGATTTGTCGAGCAGGAGACGACTTATCGGCCCATCGGCCGGCAGTTCAGCCCGGGACGTGGAGGCGGACGGTGGTGCCGCGGCCGGGGCGCGACTCGATCGTCAGCTCGCCGCCGATCAGCAGCGCCCGCTCGCGCATGCCGGCGATCCCGAGCCCGCCCTCGGACTCGTCAAAGGCGAAGCCGCGGCCGTCGTCGGCGACGGCCAGCTCGACGCCACCGCTGTCGAGTCGGCGCAGTCGCACCTCGACCCGGTCGGCGCTGCTGTGGCGGGCGGCGTTGGAGAGCGCCTCCTGGGCGACCCGATAGACGACCAGCTGGGCATCGTCGCCGAGGTCGGAGAAGTCGCCGTCGGCCGCGATCGAGGCGTCGATCTCACCGTGGGCCAGCTGCTCCACCTGCCCGGCGACCGCCGCTGCCAGGCCAAGGTCGTCGAGTGCGGTCGGGCGCAGCTGGCGGGCTAGGGAAAGCAGCTCCCGCATCGCCTGGTTGGCCAGCGCCTTCGTCTCCTCCAGCGCGGCCTCCAGCTCCGGCGGCGCCGCCTCGCGGGCGGCCTCGAGCCGCAGCAAGAGCCCGGTCAGGGACTGGTTCACCTCGTCGTGGAGGTCGCGCGCGACCCGCGTCCGCTCCTGCTCCTGCGCCTGCAGCGCCGCCGAGCCCGCCCGCCGCCGCTCGGCTTCGAGCCGGCGCATCATCCGCAGGAAGGCGAGCTCGATCCGCTCCACCTCCTCGGTCTCGCCGATGCCGTCGATCGAGGCCGGAAGCAGCGGCCCGGGGCGGCCGAGGTCGACCTTTTCCATCTCCTCGATCAACCGCTCCAGTGGCCCAAAGCGGCGCTTCAGGCGCAGCAGCCTGATCGCCAGCGCGGTGACGGCCAGCGCGAGGACGACGATTACGGCCAAGGTCATCGACCCAGCCTAGAAGCCCCTGGGTGGCGCACCGGCGCGAATGGGGGGTGGCCCCTATGGTCAACGACCCCCCGCGCCGCGATACTGGCTCGGTAAGCGAACCTAGGAGCGATGCGATGAAGACCACCAAGCAGTCCACTTTCGGGGCCACCCTGCGCACGACGATTCTGTTGGCGTCCCTCTCTGGGCTGCTCGTCGTTATCGGCGCCATGATCGGCGGCCCCAGCACCGCCGGCCTCTTCCTCGGCATCGCCCTGCTGATCAACCTCGGCTCCTACTTCTTCAGCGACAAATTGGCGCTGAAAATGAGCCGCGCCGAGCCGATCGAGGAGTCGGAGAACCCGCGACTCTTCCAGATCGTCCGCGAACTCACGACCCGCGCCGACCTGCCGATGCCGCGCCTCTACATGATCCCCCAGGATCAGCCCAACGCCTTCGCCACCGGACGCAACCCCAAGCACTCCGCGGTGGCGGTCACCCGCGGCATCACCAAGCTGCTCTCCGAGGACGAGCTGCGCGGCGTCCTCGCGCACGAGCTCGCGCACGTCAGGAACCGCGACATCCTGATCCAGTCGGTCGCCTCGGCGATCGGCGCCGCGATCACCTACCTCGCCTACATGTTCATGTGGTTCGGCAACGACGACAACTCGCCGCTCAGCCTCGTCGCGTCGCTGGCGATGGTCCTGCTGGCGCCGATCGCGGCCAGCATCATCCAGCTCTCGATCTCGCGCCAGCGTGAGTACGCGGCCGACGCGGGCGGAGCCGAGATCTGCGGCAACCCCGAGTCGCTGGCCAGCGCCCTGCTGCGCCTCGAGCAGGGAGCAGCGGCGATCCCGATGAAAGTCAACCAGGCGGCTGAGCCGCTCTACATCGTCAAGCCCTTCTCCGGCAAGGGCATCGCCGGCCTCTTCTCGACCCACCCCCCGATCGAGGAGCGCGTCAAACGGCTCCGTCAGATGCGCCCGAGCCTCGGCTAGAGCGGACCCGAGCCGGTTCACGCGTCTGCATTTGTACGTCCTATACACGTACAAATGCAGACGCAGAGCGGACGCTATACTTTTTGAAGTAATGCTGATCCGGATTTAGGAGATTTGGCGATGGCAACCCCCGCTGGTACGCAGACGATCGAGGAGATCGAACCGTTCGAGGCGGCCGAGGAGATCGAGGGCGGCGACGTCGTCCTGATCGATACGCGCGAGCCGCATGAGTACCAGGAGGCCCATCTGGAGAACGGCAAGCTGGTGCCGCCGGGCCTGCTCGGCGACCAGATCGGCGAGGCCGCGCCCGACAAGTCGGCCCGCACGATTCTCTACTGCCGCTCCGGCAACCGCTCGGCGATCGCCGCCGCGCAGCTGCAGAGCCTCGGCTACGACGACGTCGCCTCGATGAGCGGCGGCATCCTCGCCTGGCAGGAGCAGGGACTGCCGGTCGTTGCGGCCAGTGGCATGACCGCCGAGCAGCGTGATCGCTACTCGCGCCACACGCTGCTGCCCGAGGTCGGGGTCGACGGCCAGCTGAAGATGCTCAACGCCAAGGTGCTGCTGCTTGGCGCCGGCGGTCTCGGGGCGCCGACCGCGCTCTACCTGGCCGCGGCCGGGATCGGAACGATCGGCTTGGTCGACGACGACGTCGTCGATGCCTCCAACCTGCAGCGGCAGGTGATCCACAACACCGAACGGATCGGCGAGCCGAAGACGACCTCGGCCCGCAAGACGATCGAGGCGCTCAACCCCGACGTCAACGTCGTCGAGTACCAGCTGCGGCTCGACTCCTCCAACATCCTCGACATCATCCGCGACTACGACGTGATCGTCGACGGGGCCGACAACTTCCCGACCCGCTACCTGCTCAACGACGCCTCGGTGCGATTGCGCAAGCCGGTCGTCTCCGCCTCGATTCTCAGCTTCGACGGCCAGATCTCGACCTTCGTCCCCTTCGAGGGCCCCTGCTACCGCTGCCTCTACCCGACGCCGCCGCCGGCCGAGCTGGCGCCGAGCTGCTCCGCCAACGGGGTACTCGGGGCGATGGCCGGGACGATGGGCCTGCTGCAGGCGAACGAGGTGCTGAAGCTCGTGCTCGGGATCGGCGAGCCGCTGATCGGTCGTCTGCTCCTCTTCGAGGCGCTCAGCACCCGCTTCACCGAGCTCAAGGTGCGTCGCGATCCCGATTGTCCGATCTGCGGCGAGCACGCGCCTGAGGTCCCAGAGTCGGAGATGGGCAAGTTCCCCGACTACGATCTCTTCTGCGCCGGATAGGCGATAGGTTTCCCGCCTGATGGCGACCGTGAGGATTCCACCCGTGCTGCGCCCGAAAACCGGCGGACAGCCGGAGGTCGAGGCCGACGGCTCCAACGTCGGCGAGGTGCTTCGTTCCCTGACGACCGCGCACCCCGACACTCAGACGCAGCTCTTCGGCGAGGACGGCGATCTCAACCGCTACGTCAACGTCTACCTCAACGACGAGGACGTGCGGGTTCTGAACGGCCTCGACACCGCTGTCAAAGACGGCGACACGGTCGTGATTCTGCCGGCCATGGCCGGCGGCGCCTCCTAGCGCTCCAGCACCAAACCGAGGAAGCGCTTGGTGCGCTCCTCGCTGGGATTGTCGAGAACGTTCGCCGGCTTGCCTTGCTCGATGATCACGCCCTCGTCCATGAAGATCACCTTGTCGCCGACCTCGCGGGCGAAGCCGAGCTCGTGGGTGACGACCATCATCGTCATCCCTTCATTGGCCAGCTCCCGCATCACGTCCAGGACCTCCTTCACCAGCTCCGGGTCAAGGGCGCTCGTCACCTCGTCGAAGAGCATCACGTGCGGATCCATCGCCAGCGCCCGGGCGATCGCCACCCGCTGCTGCTGACCGCCGGAGAGCCGTTCCGGGTACTCGTTCAGCTTGTCGGCGAGGCCGACCCGTTCCAGTAGCTGCGTCGCCTTTTGCCTGGTCTCCTCGGCGGGCTTGTCGAGGACCTTTTCCGGTGCCATGGTTACGTTCTCCAGCGCGGTCTTGTGGGGGAAGAGGTTGAACTGCTGGAAGACGATCCCGACCCGCTGGCGGACGAAGTCGAGCTCCCAGCCCGCCTCTCCCGCGGCGGAGCCGGCCCCCTTGCAGATGTCCCTGCCTTCGATGAAGATCTCGCCCTGCTCGGGGGGCTCGAGCAGGTTGACGCAGCGCAGCAGCGTGCTCTTACCGGAGCCGCTGGGCCCGAGGACACAGACGACTTCGCCTGGGGAGATGTCGAGGTCGATCCCCCGCAGGACCTCGAGCGCACCGAAGCGCTTGTGGATGTTCTCCAGCCTCACCATCGGTCCCCCGGTGATTTCCATCACAACGCCTCCACTCGCGGCGCTCCGCGGGTGAAGCGGCCCTGCTCGCGAGAGATCAGCTTGTCGACGAAGCGGGCGAGGGGCAGGGTGACGACGAGGAATAGGATCGCGCCGAGCGTCAGCGCCGAGCTGTTGAGAGTGTCGGACTGCAGGTCTCGTCCGACCAGGGCGACCTCGCTGAGCGCGATTGCGCTGACCAGGGTGGTGTCCTTCATCAGGGCGATGAAGTCGTTGAGCAGCGGCGCGAAGACCTTGCGAACCGCCTGCGGCAGGATCACGTTGCGCATCGCCTGGCGGTGGCTCATGCCGAGCGAACGGGCCGCCTCCATCTGGCCGCGCGGCACGGCTTCGATCCCGGACCGGTAGACCTCCGCCATGTAAGCGCCGTAGGTGATCGTGATTGCGAATACACCGAACCAGAAGTTGTCGGGTTTTCCGAACCACTGGGGGATCCGCAGCCACTCCGGCAGGAACTGGAGGGAGGGGATGCTGCCGGAGATCAGGAGGATCATGATCAGCAGCGGGACGCCGCGGAAGATGTCGATGTAGGCGATCGTCGCGAAGCGAAGCGGGAGAAAGCCTTTGCCGGGGAGCTGTCGCAGTTGGGCCAGGATCAATCCCCAGATCAGCGAGAGGATGCCGGCGACGATCGAGAGCTGGACCGTCAGCCAGAAGCCTTCCAGGACTTCGTCGAAGTGATCGACCATGAAGCCGACGTCGAAGTACTGGCTGACGAATTCCTGCACGGCCTCTCCTGCCTATCCGACGCGACCTGCTGCTCGAGAACGGAAAGGAGCGCCAACCCGGCGCTCCTTTCCGCAGTGCGTTGTCATCCGGCCGGTCCGCTCAGGTCGCTTCGTGCGTGGCTGAGAGCAGCGCCTCGGTCGGCGCTCGTTTGAACCATTTTTTGTAGATCGTCGTGAAGGTCCCGTCGTCCTTCAGTTCTTCGAGGGCTTCGTTCATTTCTTCGAGCAGCTCTTCGTCATCCTGCGACACGACGAAGCCATAGTCTTCTTCGGTCGGGATCGCCGCTGAGATTTCGATCCCCCCGGCTTCGACCGCGTTCTCGGCAACCGGAATGTCGATCACCACGGCGTCGAGGACGCCGGATTTGAGCGCGTTGACAGCGTCCGGGCCCTGCGGATAGGGCCGGAGTTCCCCGGCGTCAACTTTTTCCTCGACGAATTCCTCGCCGGTCGTGCCCTGCTGGACGCCGACGGTCGCGCCGCTGAGTTTCTCGACCGAGTCGATGTCGCTGCCTTCTTTGACCAGGATTGCCTGTTCGGAGAAGTAGTACGGGTGGGTGAAGTCGACCGTCTCCTCGCGTTCGTCGGTGATCGTGGTCGCCGAGGCCACGGCTTCGAAGCGGCCCTGTGCGAGATCGCGGAAGATCGTGTCGAAGGAGGTGTCCTGGAACTCCGCCGTACGGCCTATTTTCTCGGCGATCGCTTCCACCAGTTCGATGTCGTAGCCCGTGTAGTTGCCGGGTTTGCCCTGCTCGAACGGGGGGTAAGGGATGTCGGAACCGACCGTGAGGGGGGCTCCTCCAGCCTCACCTCCGGTACCGCCGGTGGTGTCGTCGTCGCTGTCTCCGCAGCCGGCCGCGAACAGCGCGACGGCGAACACCGCCAAGGACGCGAGCAAAGTGGAAACCCGGGACTTGCTCTTCAAAATTGCCTCCGATGGAGAATTGCCGGAATGAAGCGGAAAATACTCGCCTCGTCTACCCAGTACAAGGCTTTCCCATGCCCAGGGCTCCCTGGCTATACTTTTTGAAGTAACGGGAGACGAATGCTGCGCGACGAGCTACTCAACCGACCCTGCGGGGGACGCTTCGGCAACATTGTCGAGTCGATCGGCAATACGCCGTTGGTCGAGCTGCCGCGCTTCTCGCCCAAGCCCGGCGTTCGCGTCTACGCGAAGCTCGAGGGCCACAACCCGACCGGCTCGGTCAAGGATCGCGTCGCCAAGTCGATGATCGAGGCGGCCGAGGCCGAGGGGGCGATCGAACCGGGGCAGACGATCCTCGAGCCGACCTCCGGCAACACCGGCATCGCGCTGGCGATGATCTGCCGCCGCAAGGGCTACCCGCTGCAGGTGGTGATGCCAGACAACGTCACCGAGGAGCGCACCCAGCTGCTGAAGATGTACGGGGCGGAGATCGTCTACTCGGAGGGGGCCAAAGGCTCCAACGGGGCAGTCGAAGTGGCGCTGGAGCTGGCCGAGGACCCGAGCTTCTACATGCCCTACCAGTACGGCAACGAGGCCAACCCACTTGCCCACTACAACGGCACCGCGGTTGAGATCCTCGATGAGCTCGACGAGGTGACCGCCTTCGTCGGCGGCCTCGGCACCGGCGGCACCCTGATGGGCAACGGCCGCCGCCTCAAGGAGGCCGACCCCGAGACCCTGATCGTCGCCGCCGAGCCGATGCAGGGCGAGGAAGTGCAGGGGCTGCGCTCCCTCGACGACGGCTTCATCCCGCCGATCATCGACCTCTCGATCCTCGACCGCAAGATCATGGTCTCCAACCGCGACGCGATCGTCTGGACCAAGAAACTGCTGAACGAGGAGGGCGTCTTCGCCGGCGTCTCCTCCGGCGCGATCGCCGCGATCGCCGCCCGCATCGCCGGTGAGATCGACGCCGGCAACGTCGTCTTCCTGATTCCCGACGACGGCTGGAAGTACCTCTCCTCCGGCGTCTACACGAAGCCGATCGAGGAGATTGAGAACCTCGACTCGACGGTCTGGTGGTAGGCGGCCAACCGCCTGCCGTTCACCGGGTTCGCCCATGAAGATCTCGCAACGCCTTGTCGACGAGATGGTCGCGCACGCGCGCGAGGACCTGCCGAACGAGTGCTGCGGGATGATCGGCGGCCGCGACGGCGAGGCTACCGAGGTGGTCCGGGTCGCCAACGCCGCGGCGACTCCGCTGCGCTATGAGATGGACCCGCAGGAGCAGTACAACGTCCTGAAAGCGATTGAAGACGGCGGCGGCGAGCTGCTGGCGATTTACCACTCGCACACCAAGAGCCCGGCCTATCCCTCTCAAACCGACGTCAACCAGGCGGTCGCCTGGCCGGAGCAGGTCTACGTGATCGTCTCCCTCGCCGACGAAGAGGCGCCGGACGTCAAGGCCTACCTGCTGCAGGATCTGAAGATCGCCGATGTCGAGCTCGACGTCACATAAGCCCAGCAGCCATCGTCGCGGCGCCCACGGTGGTGGCGGTGGCGGCTCGCACGACGATTCCGGGGGTGGCGGCGGCGGGGGAGGAGGGGGCGGCAAGCTCGTCAAGGTCGCCTTCGCCCGCAACCAGGTCGAAGCCGAAATGATTCAGGGGCTGCTCAACGAGGGGGGCATTCCGAGCGTGCTCAAGCGCGCTCGCGGCTTCGACGCGCCGGAGTTCCTGGCGGCGGGGCCGCACGACGTCTTCGTCGACTCCAGCAATGCCCAGAGGGCCAAGGCCCTGCTCGCCGACACGATCGCCGAGAACGAGCCGCTCGAGGAAGCCGAGCTTCACGAGGAAGCGCGACTGCGCCACGGCGGGCCGACGACCGAGACCCCGCCGGCGCGGCTGGCGCTCTGGATCGGCGTCGCCTTCCTCGGCGCCGTGATCCTGGTTTGGCTGCTCTACCAGCTCAGCTGACGCCGCTGGGGCGGGCCATGCCGCGCAGATGGTCGCGCCAGGCGCCCTCGATGTCGCGGAAGCGGGCGTCGAAGGCGTCTTCGATGGTCGGCACCGGGCCGCCGGGCTTGAGTTCGCGGACGAGGCGCTCGCAGGCCTCCGGCCCCCGCTCGTTCTCCAGCAGGTCGAAGATCGTGCCGCCGAGGATCACGGCGTCGCGTCGCGACGGGGGGAACGAGGGTCGGGCGCTCTCGCGCAGGCGGCGGATCACGGCGGCGCGGTAGAGGCCGACCTGGCGGGCGAAGTACTGGGCGCCGCCTTCGACCAGCCAGGCCCAGCGCAGGTAGCGGGCGAAGCGGCGCGGCGTCCAGGAGGGGGGGAGGGCGGTGTTGTTGGCGGCGATCACCAGCTGCGCGTAAAGGCGCTCGGCGGTGCCGAGCAGGGCCTCTTTGGAGTCCTCGCCGGCGGCGCGGCGCTCCATGTGGGAGTCGTTGAGGACGTGCAGCTCGGTCGCCATTGCCCAGCCGGCCAGGTAGCGGCGCCCAGCCGGGGCCGCCGACCAGCGGGCGGCCGGTAGGAAGGGGTGGGCCATCGTCAGCCAGGCCGGGTTGGTGTGGATGACGACGGTGACCTCGCCCGGCACCCGCTCGAAGCGGTCTTCGAGCCGCAGCCGCAGGTCCTCCATGCGGTCCAGGGTGCGCTCGGCGAAGGCCGAATCGTCGGTGTCGTGCCGCGCCGTGAACGACAGCGACTCCGTCTCTATCCAGGACATGGACCGAGACTAACGAGCGGGTATGAGGCTCAAACCAGAGCGGGTTCTGCGGCGCCGCAAACTTCGCGAATCTCTTGCCTGGCGCGATCGAACTCTTCGTCGGCCATCACCGGCGTGCCCTCGAAGGGCAGGTCGCGGTCGATCTCGACCCAGGAGCGGCAGCCGTGGTACTCGTCGCGGACGCGCACCGTGACCGGGCGTGGGATGCGGTGGACCCGCAGCAGCAGGATGTGAAGTGGGTGACGGCGCTTCCAGCTCAGCCGCTTCTCGGCGTAGTCCGGCGTCCAGATGTAATAGGGCGAGAGGCTGTCGAGGGTGCGCCGGTCGTTGATCGTGACGTGGTCGGTCACTTCGGCCCAGGCGCGCAGGCGAACCCGGTCCGGCTGCGGAATGCCCCCGTCTTGGAGCAGCGCTTTAGGCGGCGGCTCCTCGTCGGGCCAGACACCCTCCTCGAGGGCGCGGCTCAGCTCCGGGTGATGGGACTCGCGGACCAGGTCGTTCCGCTGGTGATCGAAGGTCGGGTAGAGGAAGAAGCGCTCGTGCTCGAGTTCGAAGTGCTTGTTCTCCTCGCGGATGCCGCCCTTGCGCAGAGTGAGCAGCTGCTCGCCCTCCGCGAGAGCGCGGACCGTTACTGCCCATTCCTTGAAAGCGATTGGCATGTGAAATCAGTACCTGCGAAGGTGGTGAGTCGTAAGGAAATCCAGGGGGCGGGCTGCGCTCCAGCCGTGAAAGACCGTTCTGCCTGCCCGAGATCGCGCATTCTAGACGAGCAGGTCGAAATCGCAAAATTAAAGATCGTTAATTACTGCCGCCGCCGCCTGGAGTCTCGATTCTAAGCCGGTTTCCTGGCCGTAATTCACCCTCGGACTTGCTCGCCAAAGGCGTCCCATCGAGCGAATTCAGGCCCGGTTTGCCGTCCTTGCCGCCGCCGCGACCGCGCGGTGGGTGGCGTCGCCGCTCGCTAATCAGGGTGAAGCGCATCGCCGCCAGGGCTTCGATCTCCCGCACGATCCCCTCGCCACCTCGGTGCGCGCCCTCGCCGCCGCTGTCACGGCGGACCGACAGCTCGCGCACTCGCAGCGGGAACTCGGTCTCCAGCGCCTCGACCGGGGTGTTGAGGGTGTTCGACATCGCGACGTGGATGGCGCTGGGGCCGTCGGCGTCCGGGCAGGCTCCCTGGCCACCACCGAGCGTCTCGTAATAGGTGAAGTCCTCGTTGGCCAGGGTCAGGTTGTTCATCGTCCCCTGGCCCTGAGCGGGGACCGGCCGGGCGCCGCCGAGCGCCGCGATCACGAGATCGGCGACACGGCTGGAGGTCTCGACGTTGCCGGCGGCGACGGCGGCCGGGTAGCCGGCGTTGAGCAGGCAACCGGCGGGAGCGACGACCTCGATCGGGCGGTGGGCGCCGGCCGAGGGCGGCGCGTCGGGATCGGTCAGGACCCGGACCGCGAAGAACGCGGCCGATTTCGTGACCGAGAGCGGGCAGTTGAGGTTGCCGTCGACCTGGGGGTCGGTGCCGGCGAAGTCGAGCCGCAGGCGCTCGCCTTCGATCGTGGCCTCGACCCGCAGCCGGGCGTCGCGCCGCGATCCGCCGCGGTCGTCTTCGAGCACGTCCTCGGCGCCGTAGGCGCCATCCGGAAGAACGGCCAGCGCCGCCCGGGTGCGCCGCTCGGCGTAGTCGAGGATCTCCTCCATCCCGGCTCGCAGCGTCGCCGTGCCCAGCCGCGAGGCCAGCTCGGAGAGGCGCAGCTCGCCGACCCGGTTGGCGGCCTGCTGCGCACGCAGATCGGCGAGGCGCTGGCGCGGCGAGCGCATCCGCTGTGCGAGGCGCTCCAGCTGGGCGGCATCGGCTCGGGTCGGCGGGATCACCACGCCCTCCTCCTCCAGCGTCCGCGAGAAGGCCGGCATCCCGCCTGGAGTGGGGCCGCCGATGTCGGCGTGGTGGGCGCGGCTGGCGGCGAAGCCGAGCAGGCCGGCGTCGACGAACACGGGCGAGATCAGGGTGACGTCGGGCAGGTGGGTGCCGCCGCGGTAGGGGTCGTTGAGGATCCAGGCCGATCCCGGCCGCTGCTCCTCGCCGAGGATGGCGGCGACCGCGTCCGGCATCGAGCCGAGGTGGACGGGGATGTGCTCGGCCTGCATCACCAGCTCGCCCTTGGCGTCGAAGAGCGCGGTCGAGCAGTCGTGGCGCTCCTTGATGTTGGCCGAGTAGGCGGAGCGGATCAGGGTCGCGCCCATCTCGTCGCAGGCGGCGCGCAGCCCGCCGACCAACACCTGCAGGGCGATCGGGTCGAGCACGTTCATTCCGCGGTTCCCTTCCCACGCATTTCGTGGGTTTGGAACCGCGCAACGATGGTGCCGGCGCTGTCGATCTCGGCCTCCCAGCCGGGAGGGAGGACCAGGGTCGCCTCGGGCAGCTCGAAGACGACCGGTCCGGCGGCGCGAATTGCGGCGGCGGGCTCCCCGCGCAGGACGGTGGTCTCGATCCACTCGCCGTTGAAGAGAACAGCGCGGGCGCCTGCTTCGAGCTTGCCGCCGGCGGCCGCGGTCGGGCGTGGCTCCGGCCCCGGCACGACCATCGCCAGGCGGATGTCGACCAGCACGACGTCGCCCTCGGGGTCGCGGTGGCCGTAGCGCTCCTCGTGGGCGCGCTCGAAGCGCTCCCTCAGGTCCGCCGGGTCGGGATCGACCGGTCCGGGGACCGACAGCTCGAAAGCCTGGCCGTCGTATCGCATCTCGTAGGTGACCTCGGGCCGGGCGGCCTCGATCCCGGCCGCGGCGCTGGCGATCAGCTCCGCGACCGCCGCCGCGATCCGTTCGCCACTCAGCTCCGGTCCACTCAGCATCACCGTGCGGGCGGTGTCGCGGCGGCGCTCGGAGGCGCAGAGCCCGAGGGCGGAGAGGACGCCGCTCGCCCGCGGGCAGAGGATCGTCTCGATTCCCAGCTCGGCGGCGATCGCGGCGGCGTGCATCGGCC
>JBAQZI010000184.1:0-12063 GCA_049790835.1 Solirubrobacterales bacterium | reverse complement strand
CGGCAGTCCTTAGGGTCGTATAGCGGACCAAAGGACTGCCGCAACTCAACTCGCTGGACTATGGCGGTCGATGATGCGACCGAAATCGGTGCCGGCTGGCAAGGTCCCGAAAGCCTGGCCCCAGTCGCCGGAGAGGCGAGAGGCGCAGAAGGCGTCGGTGACGGCTTCGTCGCCATAGCGGACCAAGAGTGAGGCCTGCAGGGCGAGGGCCATCTTCTCGACGACGCGGCGGGCGCGGAGCTCGATCGTCTCGACGTCGCCGGGGATCTCCTCGCGCAGGGACTTGGCGTAACTCTCAAGGCGGGGCTCGCTCACCGCGCCCTCCTCGACCTCGGCGAAGAAGGCCTCGAGCGCGGCGGGGGACTTGATCGTCGCCCGCAGGACGTCGAGGCACTGGACGTTGCCCGAGCCCTCCCAGATCGAGTTGAGCGGGCTCTCGCGGAAGAGGCGCGGCATCCCCGACTCCTCGACGTAGCCGTTGCCGCCGAGGCACTCCAGCGCCTCGCCCGCGTGCATCGGGGCGCGCTTGCAGATCCAGTACTTGAGCACCGCGTTGGCGATCCGCTTCAGATTGGCGGCCTGCTCGTCGCCGGCGAGCGCTTCGTCGTAGGCGCGGGCCAGCCTCATCGCCGAGATCGTCGCCGCCTCGGACTCGACCGCGAGGTCGGCCAGGACGTTGCGCATCAGCGGCTGCTCGCTCAGCTCGCGACCGAAGACGGAGCGGTGGGATGCGTGGTGGATCGCCTGCGCGACCCCCGCCCGCATCCCGGTCGCGCCGCCCATCACGCAGTCGAGGCGGGTGTGGTTGACCATCTCGATGATCGTGCGCACGCCGGCGCCCTCCTCGCCGACCAGCCAGGCGGAAGCCGAGTCGAACTCGATCTCGCTGGAGGCGTTGGAGCGGTTGCCGAGCTTGTCCTTGAGCCGCTGCAGGCGGAAGCGGTTGCGCTCGCCGTCGGGCGTCCAGCGCGGGAAGAGGAAGCAGGAGATGCCGCCGTCGGCCTGGGCGAGGACGAGGAAGGCGTCGCACATCGGCGCCGACATGAACCACTTGTGGCCGCTCAGCTCGTACTCGGCGCCGGGCCCGCCACCGTTGACGGGGCGAGCGACGGTGGTGTTGGCGCGGACGTCGGTGCCGCCCTGCTTCTCGGTCATCCCCATTCCCGCCAAAGCGCCGGACTTACCTGGTGCCGGAGCGTTGCGCGGGTCGTACTCGGCGGAGAGCAGGCGCGGCTCCCACTCCGCGGCCAGCTCCGGCTGGGTGCGCAGGGCGGGGATCACCGAGTAGGTCATCGAGATCGGGCAGCCGATCCCGGCCTCGGCCTGGGACATGCACATGAAGGCGGCGCCGCGGGCGACGTGGGCGCCCGGCCGCGGGTCCCGCCAAGGAGAGGAGTGAAGCTCGTGCGCGACCGCCATCCCCAGCAGCTCGTGCCAGGCGGGGTGGAACTCGACCTCGTCGACGCGGTGGCCATAGCGATCGTGGGTGCGAAGCCTGGGGCCGTTCTCGTTGGCGAGACGGCCGAGGGTCTGCGCGTGCTCGCTGCCGGCCACGGTCCCGACGGCCGCGATTCGCTCCTCGGCCCACTCCGCGCCCTCGCGCCGCACTGCCTCGACCAGCGGCCGGTCGGTCTCGAAAACGTTGTAGTCGAGCAGCGGCGGTGGCTGATTGGCCACCTCGTGGTCGCCGACGGTCGGTCGCTCCGTAGTTGCCATCCCGTACCGATTGTGGCAGTTCCGGCGCTTTCCAAGTCGGTTACGCGACGGACGGGGTCAGGCAGGTAGCATCGCGCGCCGGTGACGAAGATCCAGGTCAAGAACCCGGTTGTCGAGCTCGACGGCGACGAGATGACCCGCATCATCTGGTCGTTCATCAAAGAGCAGCTGATCCTGCCGTACCTCGACATCGATCTCATCTACTTCGATCTCGGGATCGAGAGCCGCGACGCCAGCGAAGACCAGATCACGGTCGACGCCGCCAACGCGATCAAGCAGCACGGCGTCGGCGTCAAGTGCGCGACGATCACCCCCGACGAGGCACGGGTGAAGGAGTTCGGCTTGAAGGAGATGTACCGCTCGCCGAACGGGACGATCCGCAACATCCTCGGCGGCGTCATCTTCCGCGAGCCGATCGTGATCTCCAACGTGCCGCGCTTGGTTCCCGGTTGGACCAAGCCGATCGTGATCGGCCGTCACGCTTTCGGCGACCAGTACCGCGCCACCGACATGGTGGTCCCGGGAGAGGGGACGCTGACCCTCACCTACACGCCGAAGAACGGCTCCCAGCCGGTCGAGCTCGACGTCTACGACTTCCCGGGCGGCGGCATCGCGATGGCGATGTACAACCTCGACGACTCGATTCGCGACTTCGCGCGGGCGTCGATGCGGTACGGATTGAACCGCGGTTACCCGGTCTACCTCTCGACCAAGAACACGATCATGAAGCGCTATGACGGCCGCTTCAAGGACCTCTTCGAAGAGATCTACGAGGCCGAGTTCAAAGCCGACTTCGAGGCCGCCGGCATTACCTACGAACACCGCCTGATCGACGACATGGTGGCGGCGGCGTTGAAGTGGGAAGGCGGCTATGTGTGGGCCTGCAAGAACTACGACGGCGACGTCCAGTCCGACACCGTCGCCCAGGGGTTCGGCTCGCTCGGCCTGATGACCAGTGTCCTGATGAGTGCCGACGGCAAGACCGTCGAGGCCGAGGCGGCCCACGGCACCGTCACCCGCCACTTCCGCCAGCACCAGCAGGGCAAGCCGACTTCGACCAACCCGATCGCCTCGATCTTCGCCTGGACCCGCGCCCTCGCCGCCCGCGGCCGGATGGACGAGACGCCGGAGGTCGCGGCGTTCGCGGAGACGCTCGAGCGGGTATGCATCGAGACGGTTGAGAGCGGCAAGATGACCAAGGACCTCGCGCTGCTCGTCGGCGAGGGACAGGAGTTCCAGACCACCCAGGAGTTCCTGGCCTCGATCGACGAGAACCTGCAGCGAGCGATGGCTTAGCGGTCCACCCAAACCCCAACTCCGAGGAGACGATTTCGTGAGCACCCCCGTAAAGGTCACCGTCACCGGCGCCGCCGGCCAGATCGGCTACGCGCTGCTGTTCCGCATCGCCAGCGGCCAGATGCTCGGCCCCGACACGCCCGTCGAGCTGAGCCTGCTGGAGATCCCCGACGCGATCGAGGCGGCGGAGGGAACCGCGATGGAGCTCGACGACTGCGCCTTCCCGCTGCTGCGCCGCATCGACATCACCGACGACCCCAGGCAGGCGTTCGACGGCTGCAACGTCGGCCTCCTGGTGGGGGCGCGTCCGCGCGGCCCCGGCATGGAGCGCTCCGACCTGCTCGAGGCCAACGGTGGCATCTTCAAGCCGCAGGGCGAAGCGATAAACGCCGGCGCCGCCGACGACGTCAAGGTGCTGGTGGTCGGCAACCCGGCCAACACCAACTGCCTGATCGCACTCTCCAATGCCCCTGATGTGCCCCGCGAGCGATTCACGGCGATGATGCGCCTCGACCACAACCGGGCAATCTCCCAGCTCGCGAACAAGCTCGGCAAGCCGGTGGCCTCCGTCACCAACATGACCACCTGGGGCAATCACTCGGTCACCCAGTACCCGGACCTGGTCAACGCCAAGATCGACGGCGCCAGCGCCTGGGAGGCGGTCGACGACGAGGCCTGGATCGCCGACGAGTTCATTCCCCGCGTCGCCAAGCGTGGAGCCGAGATCATCAGCGCCCGCGGCGCCTCCAGCGCCGCCTCGGCGGCCAACGCGGCCATCGACCACATCCACGACTGGGTGCTCGGCACCCCGGACGGGGACTGGGTCTCGATGGGTGTGCCGGCGAACGGTTCCTACGGCATCGGCGAGGGCATCGTCTGCGGCGTTCCCTGCACCTGCAGCGGCGGCGAGTGGACGGTGGTGGAGGGCCTCGACGTCCCCGACTTCTCACGCCAGCGGATCGACGCCAGCGTGGCGGAGCTGCAGGAGGAGCGGGACGCGGTCAGTCAGCTCGGCCTGCTTTAGAGCGTCGAACGCAAAAGAGGCCGGCCCTCAGGGCCGGCCTCTCGAAGTAACGGTGGGGCTGGGACTCAGCCGCCCGGGTAGTACTGGCGGCCGTCCTTTTTGACCCGTCCCTCTTTCTCGAGGTCGCCGAGGACCCGGTAGAGGTAGTTCGGCTTGATTTTCATCTGCTTCGCCACATCCGAGGCGCTGATGCCGGGGGCGCCCTCGATCAAGCTGACGGCCTGGTCGGCGCGCGTGCCACCGCGGCGTTTACGGCGTTTGCGGGGGCGGCCGGCGGCCGGCGTGCTCGTCGCAGCCGAGGCGGTCGAGCCGGATTTGCTTCCACGCGGCCGACCCGGTGCGCGCCGGGCGGCTTTGCCGCCAAGCTCGGCCAGGGCCCGCTCGAGGCGCTTACGCTCCTCGTCGAGCTCCGCGAGACGCTTCTGAACCAGGTCTCGGGCCTCGTCGAGTACGTTCGTCGTACTGGGCATCGGTTTCCTTTCCATCCAAAGTGCGGTTTTTTACTCCTCGTCAGGAGTGTGGCACAGTGGTACTCACTGTGACTCTTTATTTAGTCAGGATCACTCCCGCCGCTGGCCGTTTGGCTGACGGTCCAGTAGGTAGGTGGTGAGGCGGGTCAGCTAGCGGTTGCGCTTGCGCGGCAGGGTGCGGAAGACCACGTCCCAAAGCGGGGAGGAGACGCCGTAGCCGAAGCGGTGGTCTTGGAAGTGGTGGCGCATGTGCTGCTCGCGCAGCTGCTTGCCGAGGTCGGACTTCGGCACGAAATGGTGCACGTAGTAATGCGTGTAGTCGTAGACCAGGTAGCCGAAGATGAAACCGGCGAAGAGCGGGAAGGCGGCGGGGCTGCCGAATATCAACCAGAAGGCGCCGAAGAAGAGAGCCGCGAGCGGGATCGAGACCGAGGGCGGCATCACCAGCCGCATCTTGTCGTTGGGGTGATCGTGGTGAATGCCGTGGATGATGAAGTGCATGCGGCGGCCGAAGGCGTTGTCCGGCTCCCAGTGGAAGACGAGGCGGTGCAGCCAGTACTCCGTCAACGTCCAGATCGCGATTCCGGCCAGCGTCAGCAGGACCGCGGAGATCGCTCCGTAGCCACGGTCGACGCCCAGCCACTCCATCGCGATGACGACCGGGACGAAGACGACCGCGGGCACGGCGGGGTGGACCCGGGAGAAGAAATTGAGGAATTCGCTCTTGAAGAGCGGCGGCGATGCCGAGAGCTTCTCGGTGCGGTCGTGAGCCTCCATCGGCCAGCAATAGTAGCGACGGCTTCCGGTCCCCCCGCAAGACGCGGGGAACATGTGACGAGTCTGTGTCAAAGAGGTAGCGATTTGCGGAATTGCTCCTCACGGAAGCGTCACGACACTGCCACTATGCCGCCCGTGCCGCGCAAGCCAAAACCGCCGACCTGCGACGACTGCTACTTCCACAAGAACATGCTCTGCGCCCTCGAGCTGAACGAGCCCTGCGCCACCTTCCGCCCCAATCGCCCCGAGGGGCTGGTTCCGCCGCGCCAGCCCGTGCTGCTGATGCGAGCCCCGCGCTGGGCCTCGCGTCCCGCTTAGCCCTCAGCTCTCCGCAGGGCGCTGGGGGAGGGATGGGGTGCCCCTTCCGCTTGCTGGGATTTTCGCCGGGAGCCGGGTCCCTCTCGCCGAGCCGCCGGGGCGAAAATCGGGACGCCGCGCGCTACAGGGGCACCCCATCCCTCCAACCGGACCTGGGAGAAGCTTCGAGTTTGAGCTCTTGAGCCAGCACCGGGCTCTCGCACCCTCGTCCCCAGCGGATCGTCGCGGCGTTCGTGAGGAGGAGTCGGGGGTCCCCGGAGCGCGCGGCGTCCTGATTTTCGCCCGTGCGAGTCAGCGAGAGCTGGCGTGCTCCCGGCGAAAATCCCAGCAAGCGGAGGGGACCCCCGACTCCTC
This sequence comes from Solirubrobacterales bacterium, assembly GCA_049790835.1. GTDB lineage: Bacteria > Actinomycetota > Thermoleophilia > Solirubrobacterales > 70-9 > VAYN01. Next base: position 6,108 of record JBAQZI010000184.1, on the reverse strand, counting down.
CTCCCGCCAACCGCCTCCAACATCAGCCGCAGCTATGTTTTGGGCGTGCCCCAGCGCGACCTCTTCGCCGACTTCGCCCGCATGCGCCGTGAGATGGACCAGATGATGGGGGACGCCTGGGGGCGCAGCCGCTATGTGGCTCGGCGCACCACTGGGTTCTCGCCCAACGTCGACGTCTACTACTGCGGCGATCCGCAGCGGGCCGTGGTCAAGGTCGACCTCGCCGGCGTCGAGCTGAGCGAGGTCGGGATCGAGGTCAGCGGCCGTCACCTGGCGATCGTCGGGGAACGGCCGGTGCAGGAGACCGAGGGCCGGGTCTACCAGCAGGTCGAGATTCCCTCGGGACCGTTCCGCCGCGTCGTCGAGCTGCAAGTCGAGGTCGACGCCGACCGCGCCAAGGCGACCTACGAAGACGGGGTGCTGCGGATCGAGCTGCCGCTGCGCGATCCCGGTGAGACCACCCGCCGGGTGCCGATCGGGCGAGAATGATGGAGGGCCAGCCGGTTCTGGAAGTCGTCGACTCGCCGCTCGACGCCGAGGACGCGATCCGCGCCGACCAGCCGCTGCCCGAGGCGCTGCCGGTGCTGCCGCTGCGCGACACGGTCACCTTCCCGGAGACGCTGACGCCGCTGGCGGTCGGGCAGGAGCGGTCGATCAAGCTCGTCGACGACGTCCTCGGTGGCAGCCGGATGCTGGTCATGGTCGCCGCTCGCGACCCCGAGGACGAGGAGCCCGGGCCGGACGGCCTCTACGAGGTCGGCGTGGTCGGCGTCGTCGCTCGCATGATCAAAGTGCCCGACGGCTCGCTGCGCATCCTCGTCCAGGGCACGCAGCGGGTCCGGATCGGCCCCTTCGTCGCCGAGCAGCCCTATTTGGTGGCGCGGATCGCCGAGCTGCCCGACGTGATCGAGCCCAGCGCCGAGCTCGAGGCCCTAACCCGCAACGTCCAGCGCACCTTCTCGGAGATCGTCGAGCAGATCCCCTACCTGCCAGAGGAGCTGCAGATGGCGGTCGCCAACATCGATGACCCGACCGCGCTGGGCCACCTGATCGCCGGCGCCCTGCGGATCGGGGTCGAGGAGAAGCAGAAACTGCTGGAAGAGGTCGACGTCGCCAAGCGGCTGCGCCACCTGGCGCGGATCCTCGCCCGCGAGCTCGAGGTTGTGCAGCTCGGCACTCAGATCCAGACCCAGGTTCAGTCGGAGATCGACAAAGGCCAGCGCGAGTTCTTCCTGCGCCAGCAGCTGAAAGCGATCCAGGAGGAGCTGGGGGAGGTGGACGAGCAGCAGGCCGAAGTCGACGAACTGCGCGAGCGGATCGACAGCGCCGACCTGCCCGAGCATGCGCTCAAAGCCGCCGACCGCGAGCTCGCACGGCTGGAGAAACTGCCGCCGGCCGCGGCCGAGCACGGTGTCATCCGTACCTACCTGGAGTGGCTGGTGGAGCTGCCGTGGTCGCGGCAGACCGAGGACAATCTCGACATCAAGCATGCCCGCAAGGTGCTCGACGCCGACCACTACGACCTCGAAAAAGTCAAGGACCGCCTGCTCGAGTACCTCGCCGTGCGCAAGCTCAACCCGAGCTCGCCGGGCCCGATCCTCTGCTTCGTCGGCCCGCCCGGAGTCGGCAAGACCAGCCTCGGCCGCTCGATCGCGAAGGCGCTGGGGCGCGAGTTCGAGCGGATCTCGGTCGGTGGCGTGCGCGACGAGGCGGAGATCCGCGGCCACCGCCGCACCTATATAGGGGCGCTGCCGGGGACGATCATCCGCGCCCTGCGCGACGCCGGCACCCGCAACCCGGTGTTCATGATCGACGAGATCGACAAGATGGGCGCCGACTTCCGCGGCGACCCGGCCTCGGCGATGCTGGAGGTGCTCGACCCGGCCCAGAACGACTCCTTCCGCGACCACTACCTCGACCTCGAGTTCGATCTCTCCGACGTCGTCTTCATCGCCACCGCCAACGTCCTCGACACGATTCCCGGCCCGCTCCTGGACCGGATGGAGACGATCGAGCTGGCCGGGTACACGGTCGAAGAGAAGCGCCACATCGCCCGCCGCTACCTGGTCCCGCGCCAGATCGAGGCCAACGGCCTCAAGCCCTCCCAGATCGAGTTCGCCGACGCGGCGCTGACCGCGATCATCGAGGAGTACACCCGCGAGGCCGGCGTCCGCAACCTCGAGCGGCAGATCGGCACCGTCTGCCGCAAAGTCGCCCGTGACGTCGCCGAGGGCAAGGCCAAAGGCAAGGTCAGGGTCTCCGGCAAGAAAGCCCGCGAGCTGCTCGGCCGCCGCCGCGTCTTCACCGAGACGCGGCGTCGCACCAAGCACCCGGGCGTCGCCACCGGCCTCGCCTGGACCCCGACCGGCGGCGACGTGCTGTTCATCGAGGCGACGGCGATGCCGGGCTCGAGCCGGCTGACGATCACCGGCCAGCTCGGCGACGTGATGAAGGAGTCGGCCCAGGCGGCGCTCTCCTGGGTCCGCGGCCACTGGGTGGAGATCGAACCGAAGCTTGGCGAAAGCTGGTTCGCCGAGCACGACATCCACATTCACGTGCCCGCCGGGGCGGTGCCCAAGGACGGGCCCTCGGCCGGGGTCGCGATGACCGTCGCCCTTTCCTCCCTGGTCAGCGGCCGGTCGGTTCGCAACGATGTGGCGATGACCGGCGAGGTGACGTTGACGGGGCAGGTGCTGCCGATCGGCGGCCTCAAGGAGAAGTCGCTGGCCGCGCAGCGGGCCGGGATCAAGCGGGTGATCGTGCCCGAGCGCAACGAGGGCGACGTCGCCGAGATCCCCGAGCACGAGCTCGGCGACCTCGAGTTCGTCTTCGTCGATGAGGTCTCCAAGGCGCTCGACGTAGCCCTTTCCTAGTCAATGGAGGCGGCGACTCTCGGCAGGGGCGGCCCTGCGGCATACGCACAATCGATTCGGGAAGCGGCCAGGACGCGCTCGCGAGCTTTCTGGATCGTCGCCGGCCTGACCCTGCTGGCGGCGGCTCTGCGCTTCGCCACGCTCGGCCTTCAGGCCTACCACCACGACGAGATCGTCACCGCCAGCCGCATCCTTCGCGGCAGCTTCTTCCACGCGATGGACGCGGTCGGCTTCAGCGAGTCGGCACCGCCGCTCTACTACGCGCTGGCCTGGGTCTGGACCCAGGTGACGGGGACCGGCGAGGTTGGCCTGCGCTCGCTCTCGGCGCTGGCCGGGGTGGCGATGGTCCCGGTCGCCTACCTGATCGGAATCGAGCTGCGCGGGCGCCGAGCGGGTCTGATGGCGGCGGCGCTGGTCGCGGTCAACCCGATGCTGCTGTGGTACTCACAGGAGGGACGCGCCTACGCCCTGCTGGTCCTGCTCTGCGCCGTCTCGCTGCTCTACTGCCTGCGGGCGCTGCGGGGAGGCAGCCGGCGCGACTTCATGCTCTGGGGGGTCGCCGCCGGCCTCGCCCTCGCCAGCCATTACTTCGCGATCTTCGTCGTCGCCGTCGAGGCGATCTGGCTGCTGCGCCGCCGCGGTCGCGAGAGCGCGCCCGGCCTGGGGATCGTCGCCCTCTTCGGCCTGGCGCTGGCGCCGCTGGCGATCCACCAGATGTCCTACGGCCACGCCGAATGGATCGGCAACTTCACGCTCGGGCACCGGCTCTGGGAGACCGCGGGGACTTTCGTCACCGGCGAGACCACCGACATCATCTCCCGCCCGCAGCGACCGCTTCTCGTCCTGGCGCCGCTCGCCCTGAGCCTGGCGGCGCTGGCCCTGGTCGCCTGGCGGGGGAGCCGCGAGGATCGCCGCGCCGCGGCGATCCCCTTGAGCCTGTCGCTGGCCGCGATCGGCATCCCCCTGGCGCTGGCGCTGCTCGCTCCCAGCAAGGACTTCCTCCTGGCCCGCAACGTGATTCCGGCGCTGGGGCCGCTGCTGGTCGCGGTCGCGATCGGGCTGACGCTGCCGGCGGCGCGCCGTCTGGGCACGGCGATCGGCGCGATCCTCCTCGCCTACTCGCTGGGCTTCTGCATCTGGGCCAGCTTCTCGCCCGACCTGCAGCGGCCCGACTGGGACGTGGTCGCCGCCGAGATCGGCGAACCGGAGGCGCCCAGGGCCACGGTCACCTGGGTTCTCGGCGAGGCCTCGCTGCGCTACTACCTCTCGACCGGGGCCTTCCAGGTCGTTCCGGCCGACGGCTACGACTGGCTCGTGCACGAAATCGACTTCGTCTCCGACGGCAAGGTGCCGCCGCCCCCCGCCAGGTTGCTCGGCCCCGGCTTCCGCGAAACCTCCCGCCAGAGCGCCGGGCGCCTTTACATCCGCCACTTCGAGCTGCCGGGGCCGGGCCTGGCGCCGCTGCGGCTGCGCGAGCTGCGCGACGCCGATCTCAACTTCCGCAACGTCGGCGTCCTCCTCGACGGCATCGGCCCAGGCTGAGCGTGGCCGGCGCATTTCGGCGTCCTCGCTCGTTTGCGTGCAGAGCACGCGGCACTCACTGCGTCCTTGAACTGCTTGGCCACGCCCACCCTGGGTATGGGGTTATCCTGCGTCAACGCCCCGGAATCCAGGAGGAGAAGGCATGAGCAAGGCTACGGCCACCCGCGCCACCGATATTTACGAGACGGCCCGCGAGAACCCCTACGTGCAGCGTCTGATCGAGGACGACGACCTGCGTGACAGCCTGCGCGACGCGTTCGAAGCCGCCAAGGGCGCCTACGCCCGCGCGACCGGCAACGGCAAGGGCGCGGTCAAGGCCGTGACCAGCGACAAGAAGGTCCAGAAGGACCTGCGTGACGCCGCCGAGAGCCTGCGCGAGGCCTCCGACCGGCTGCGCAAGCCGCCGAAGCGCAAGAAGGGCATCGGCCGCTTCCTGCTGCTCGGAATCGTCGCCGGAGCGATCGCGCTGGTGCTCAGCGAGGGCGCCCGCAAGGCCGTGCTCGACACCCTGTTCGGTGCCGAAGAGGAGTTCGAGTACACCAGCTCCACCAGCATCAACGGCTCCTGACGGCACCAGGGGCCGGCATGCGGCGTCCTCGGTCGCTCGTGTGCGGAGCACACTTCGCTCCCCGCGTCCTTGCCTGCCAGCCCCTGGCACTCGTCAGCACCGGAGCGAGGATGCGTCAGGGTCGCGACTAGACTGATCCCTGCATGGAGGCGGCAACCAAAGAGCGTGAGCTGAGCGGCGACAAGGCGCAGCGCATCGTCGATGCGATGCGCGACAGCGTCGCCCGCCGCGGCGCCGCCGGCTCGACCTTCGAGCACGTCGCCCGCGAGGCAGGGGTCAGCCGCGGCCTCCTCCACTACTACTTTGGGACCAAGGAGCGGCTGCTGGTCGAGGTGGTGCGGCGGGATGCCGAGATCCGCATCACCCGGCTCGACGAGCGGCTTGCCAAGGCGAAGTCGGTGGACGACGTGCTCAATGTCCTCGTCGCCAGCCTGACCGACATGATCGAGAACGAACCGGGCTTCTTCCTGCTCCTCTACGAGCTCTTCAGCGCCGGCCGCCGTAACCCCGACATCCAGCGTGAGGTCGGCCAGCTCTTCGAGCGCACCCGCTCCCACGTCGCCGAGGTGCTGGACGCGAAGCAGCGCGAGGGCGTGCTCAAGCTCCGCTTCGAATCGGAGGCGATCGTCTCCTACCTGTTCGCCGTCGGCGACGGCTTCGCCCTGCAGGCCCTCTCCGATCCCGAGCGCGACAACAGCCAGGCGCTCGCCGCCGGCGCCGCCTCGGCCCGGTACCTGCTGGTCTCCGAGTAGCGCACCCCCGGGCCGATGGGCCGGAAAGTCGAGTTCTGGCCGACATATCGGCCCATCGAGCCGGGTTCCGAGTGACGGCACTCACAGACCGGGGCTCGCCAGTGCGAAAAGCTGGCCAACCAGCCAATGCGTAACGGAATGAACCGACTTGCGGGAGTGCTCGGCCGGCGCCGGCGCTGGGTGCTTGCCATCTGGCTGGTAATCGTCATCGTCGCCCTGCCCTTCGCCGCGCGACAGACCGAGCACCTCACCGGCGGCGGCTTCGACGTTCCGGGCAGCCAGTCGCAGGCGGTCGCCGACTCGATGCAGGGCGTCTTCGCCAAGCAGGCGACCGGCGTCGCGGTGCTGCTGCGGGCCGAGCCCGGTGCCGACG
>JBAQZI010000183.1:0-8505 GCA_049790835.1 Solirubrobacterales bacterium | reverse complement strand
CTGCCGGGCTGGCTGGCGGGGCAGGACGGCGGCCGCTGGACGCTCGACGGCGACGACTCGATCCGCCGGCGCCCGGTCGACCGCGTCGCCATCCCCCTGCGGCAGATGGGCGCCGACCTGAGCTGCCGCGAGGAGCGGCTGCCGCCGCTGGAGATCGCCGGCACGGCGCTGCACGGCATCGAGTACGAGCTGCCGGTCGCCAGCGCCCAGGTCAAGTCCTGCGTCCTCTTCGCCGGCTTGCTGGCGGAAGGAGAGACCCGCGTCATCGAGGGGAATCCAAGCCGCGACCACACGGAGCGGATGCTCGCCGCCGCCGGAGCGACCATCGAACGTCGCGACGGCGCCGATGCGAATCGAGTTGGCGTGTCATCTCCACCTGAGCGCGATTCGCGACAGATCGTCGCCGTGCGGCCGGTCGATCGGCTCGAGCCCGGTGCGATCGTCGTGCCGGCCGACATCTCCTCCGCCGCCTTCTTCATCGTCGCCGCGCTCCTCGTCGGCGGCAGCGAGGTCGTCCTCGAGCGGGTGGGCCTCAATCCCACCCGCTCCGGCCTGCTGACGATCCTCGGGCGCATGGGTGCGGAGATCGAGGCGATCCCCGGCGGCGAGGAGGGCGGCGAGCCGATCGGCGACCTGCGGGTGCGGGTCAGCGACCTGCGAGCGACCGCGGTCGGCGGCGCCGAGGTGCCGCTGGCGATCGACGAGCTGCCGCTGGTCGCCCTCGCGGCTTGCTTTGCCGACGGCACTACGACGATCGGCGACGCCGCCGAGCTGCGCCGCAAGGAGTCCGACCGCATCGCCACCGTCAGCGCCGCCCTGAGCGCGCTCGGCGGCGAGGTCGAGGCGACCGCCGACGGCATGGTCGTGACCGGCGGCGGCGGCCTGCGCGGCGGCGCGATCGATTCCCACGGCGATCACCGCATCGCCATGCTCGGCGCCATCGCCGGCCTGGCCTCGCGCGAAGGAGTCGAGGTGCACGGCATGGACGCGGCGGCGGTCAGCTACCCCGGCTTCGAGGCGGACCTACAAGCCCTCTTGAATTGACATGATCTTGCTGCAATAAGGTCATTCGTTCGCATGTTTCTGTTTGGTGAGGACTACTAAAGTCAAGGGAGGCAGCTGTGGGAGTGCTGGGGAAGGACGCGATTGGGAAGCGCTTGCAGGGCGAAGGGGTGGCGGGGCCTCAGATATTCAAGCCGGACTCCTGGGCCGGGGATTGCTTCCGGGGAGCGGCATACGACTTGCGAATCGCGTCCGATTGGTTAATCACTCCCAAGGGAACCCGGTACTGGAAGGCCGCCGAGCCCGGTTACGAGGAGTGCCTTGCTCCCTTTTCACTTGAGGCGGGCGAGGTCGCCTTCGTATCGAGTGTCGAGGAACTTTGCATGCCGCATGATCTGGCCGGAAACATCGCTCCGCGTTTCCGCCGCGCTCTCGAAGGCATTCTTGTAATGGGCGGGATGCTGGTTGACCCCGGATACGAAGGACGGCTCCATTTTCAGCTCGCGAATATCGGCGATAAAGCGTTTGAGGTCGTCCCCGGGAAAACGAGTGTTGCGGCGATTCAGTTCCTGCCCGTCGAAGGTGAATTGGGCGCTGGCGAGTCCATTCCGCAGTCCGACGAGCTGCTGAACAGGCTTTTTCACAGGGACGCAAAGGATCCACTCCCACCGCTGGCCTTTTTCTCTGATGTCGGCGACCTCAAGAAGGGAGTGGCGGCCACGAAAGAGAATCTCGACGATCAGCGAATCAAGCTCGACGCGACCAAGCGCTCCACCGATCAGCTGCTCGTCTTCGGGGTGTTCCTGGTTTCGATCACCCTCTTTACCGTCGCGGTCGCGGCGCTGCTCGATGCACTCGCCGGAGGTGCCTTCGAGGACGCCGCAATGTCCGTGCAGAGGACCGAATTCACTCTGCCCGGCGTCGCGGTTAGCGTCCTCCTCCTGCTGGTAGTCGGCACTGTCTGCTGGGCGATGATGCGCCCGCTAATGCGGGTCACCGCCGCTCAGGGTCACGGGAGCAAGAACGAAGACGCCTCATAGTCTGCGAAAAGCGGCGAGGGTCGCGAGCGCTAGCTCTTCCGGGTTAGCGCTTTGGGTTGACAATTTGATGCTCGGGGCCGGCATGGCCGCCGCCTCGTGCAGGGCAACCGTCTGCGCGACGATCTCGGGTGACAGCCGGCCGGAATCTTCGGCTCGCCGCATGGCATCGGTGGAATCAAGGGTCAGATGCGCGACGAGATGCCGGACGCCTCGCCTTTCGGCGATGGCGACCATGGCTCTGATTGCGTGGTGGTGAAACTCTGGGGGACCTTGCTCGGGGACATAGGTGAAGGTGCTCTCCAGCACGACCGTCCAACTCCGCCCGAGCAGGATGTCGATCTGGGTCTCGAGGAGGTCGTAGGCAAGAGGTATCTCCTGCCAAGGGTCCGCGGTGGGGCGAACCAGGACATGGTCGAGCGTGCCATCGACGCCGAGCCATGCGACCGGCGCGTCCAGGAGCGGTAGCAGCGCCCGGCTGACGCTCGTCTTGCCAGTGTGCGAGGCTCCGGTGACGACGACTAGGCCCGGACTTGGAGCCGCCTCCTCGGATACCGGCCAGTCGGACTCCTCAGCCATGACAGCACGGTATAGAGAGCACGATCAGGGGTCTAGCCCTGTCTTGGATTTACGGGGATTGCTCTCCGATCTTGCCCGCGCAGATTGCGAGTTTGTCGTGATTGGCTCCAGCGCTCTTTCACTGCAGGGGTGGGAGGTAGTGCCTACCGATTTAGATCTGCTTGCACCTGCCGAGGAGGTGGCGGGCATAGGCGAGGCACTTGGAGCCCCCCCCAGCGCCGGGACCTGGGTCGAGGACGGCGCCGCGCGCCGGTGCGAATACGGCGTCGCGGGCGGGCTCGTCGATATCTATGTCTCTGTATCAGGCGGGTTGTCCTATCGGGACGTTGTCGATCAGTCGATCGAGGTGCGACTGGGGCTGGACGATCTCAGCGCCAGAGTCGGCAGCCTCGAGCACGTTCGGGACATGCGCGCAGCGGTGGGCCGCGACTCCCTGCCCACGAGCGCCGTTCCGCCGGCTTCGAGAGGCAACGCTCCACTCGTGATTGCCATCGATGGGCCCGCAGGGGCCGGCAAGTCGACGGTGACGCGGGCAGTGGCCAAGGATCTGGGCTTCACCTATCTCGACACCGGTGCGATGTATCGCTGTGTGACGTTGGCGGTCCTGGAGTCGCGGGTGGACACCGATGATCTGGAGGCGATCAAGGGGGTCGCGGAGGAGGCCGATATCCAGTTCCAGGGCGATCGGGTGCTACTAAACGGTCGCGATGTCACTGAAGAGATTCGGCAGCCAAATGTGACCATGGCAACGCCTCATCTGGCGGCGTATCGCGAGGTGCGAGCGGCGATGGTCCGGCAGCAGCGACAGCTTTTCTCCGAGGGTAAATACGCGACCGAGGGTCGGGATACCGGGACGGTGGTGGCTCCCGATGCGCCTCTCAAGATCTATCTGACCGCTTCTCCCGAGGAGCGGGCGCTACGGCGTTCGCGGGAGACCGGAGAGCCTTACGAGCAGGTCGTTGCCGCCCTGCGCGAGCGCGATCGGCTTGATTCCGGCCGTGAGCTGAGTGCACTTCGGGTTGCCGAGGATGCTGTCGTACTCGATTCGACTGGCAGATCAGTGCAAGATGTCGTGGATGAGATCGGAGCCCTTGCCCGCGAGCGCGGCATCATCTGAGTCCCGTTCGGCCCGCCTACCCACCATCGCCGTCGTCGGCTTCCCCAACGTCGGCAAGAGCACGCTGGTCAACCGTTTGGTCGGCGGCAGCGAGGCCGTGACCGCCGCCGAGCCCGGCGTCACCCGCGACCGCAAGCGGCTCACCTGCGAGTGGAACGGGGTCGCCTTTGACCTCGTCGACACGGGCGGCATCGACCTCGAGGACGAGGCCGAGCTGTCCCGCGACGTGCAGAGTCAGGCGCGCCTGGCGATCGCCGAGGCCGACGCTGTGCTGTTGGTGGTCGACGGCCGTGCCGGCCTGCGCGCCGGCGACGCCGAGCTGGCCAGGACCCTGCGCGGCGGCGGCATTCCCGTGCTCGTCGCCGTCAACAAGGCCGACAAGCCGAACGACTTCGCCGTCACCGCCGAGTTCCACGGCCTCGGGCTCGGCGAGCCGCTGGCGGTCTCGGCGACCCACGGGCTCGGCACCGGCGACCTGCTCGACGCGCTCGTCGCCGCGCTCGGCGACCGCCCGCCGCGCCTGGAGGACGACGACGCCGTCCGCGTCGCCGTGATCGGCCGCCCCAACGTCGGCAAGTCCTCGCTCGTCAATGCCTTCCTCGGCTCCGACCGGGTGATCGTCTCCGACATCGCCGGCACCACCCGCGACGCGATCGACACCGAGCTCGAGGTCGACGGCCGCCGCACGATCCTCGTCGACACGGCCGGCCTGCGTCGCCGGGCCAAGGTCGCCGGCACGATCGACTACTACGCGCAGCTGCGCTCCGAACGCGCGGTCGAGCGCGCCGATGTGGCGATCGTCGTCTGCGACGCCTCCGAGGGCGTCACCTCAGAGGACCTGCGGGTCTCGGAGATGGCGATGAAAGCCGGCTGCGCGACCCTGCTGGTGCTCAACAAGTGGGATTTGACCGTGACCGACATCGACGACGCCCGCGCCCGGGTCGAGCGCAAGCTGCGGCTGCGGCCGGCGGTCGTCACCTGCTCGGCGACCCGCGGCCGCAACGTCGGGGCTCTGCTGCCGAAAGCGTTGCGGCTGGCCGATCGCGCCGGCGAGCGCATCCCAACCCCGGACCTGAACCGCTTCGTCGCCGACGTCGTCGCCAAAGTGCCGCCGCCGTCGCGCCGGGGCCGCCGCCTGCGGCTCTACTACGCGGCCCAGATCGGGGAGCGGCCGGTGCGGATCGCGATCCAGGTCAACGACCGCAAGCTGATCGTCCGCGACTGGGCCTACCACCTGGAGAACCGCATGCGCGAGAACTACGAGCTCGAGGGGGTGCCGCTGGTGATCGATTTCGTGCCTCACAGCGGTCGCCGCGGGCGCCCGGACTGAGGGCCGCGGCCTTCCCGACGATTCCTCTAGGCTTCCCGACCATGCCTACTTCCAAGCCGCTCGCCGAGAACGAGCATCTCTTCACTTCCGAGTCCGTGACCGAGGGCCACCCCGACAAGGTCAGCGACCAGATCTCCGACGGGGTCCTGGACGCGATCATGGCCGAGGACCCCGAGGGCCGCGTTGCCTGCGAGACCCTCGTCAACACCGGGATGGCGGTGGTCTCCGGCGAGATCTCGACCGACGTCCACCTCGACATTCCCGAGATCGTCCGCGAGACGGTCCGTGGGATCGGCTACGACCACGGCGACTACGGCTACAACTGCGACCACATCTCGATCCTCGTCTCGCTCGACAAGCAGTCGCCCGACATCGCCCAGGGCGTCGACGTCGCCTACGAGACCCGGGTCGACCCCTCCGACGACGATGAGTTCGACGTCGCCGGCGCCGGCGATCAGGGAATGATGTTCGGCTACGCCAGCGACGAGACCGCGGCGCTGATGCCGATGCCGATCCACATCGCCCACCGGCTCGCCGAGCGCCTCGCCGCCGTGCGCAAGGACGAGACGCTCGCCTACCTCGGCCCCGACGGCAAGACCCAGGTCAGCGTCCGCTACCGCGAAGGCCGCCCGGTCGGGATCGAGAAGCTGCTGATCTCCACCCAGCACGCCGAGGGCGTCGACTCCCAGGCGACGATCAAACCCGACCTCTGGGAGCACGTGGTGCTGCCGGTGCTCGAGGCCGAGGTTCCCGGCATGTACGAAGAAGCCGCCCTGCGCGAGGACTTCCTCGTCAACCCGACCGGCAAGTTCGTGATCGGCGGCCCGGTCGGCGACGCCGGCCTCACCGGCCGCAAGATCATCGTCGACACCTACGGCGGCATGGCCCGCCACGGCGGCGGCGCCTTCTCCGGCAAGGACCCGTCCAAGGTCGATCGCTCCGCCGCCTACGCCGCCCGCTACGTCGCAAAGAACGTCGTCGCCGCCGGCCTCGCCGAGCGCTGCGAGGTCCAGGTCGCCTACGCGATCGGCGTCGCCCACCCGGTCTCGCTGATGGTCGAGACCTTCGGCACCGGCAAGCTGCCCGACTCGCGCATCTCGCAGCTGGTCGAGGCCGAGTTCGACATGCGCCCCGGCGCCTTCCGCAAGTACCTCAACCTGCACCGGCCGATCTTCCAGAAGACCGCCGCCTACGGCCACTTCGGCCGCGAGGACGCCGACTTCACCTGGGAGAACACCGACCGCGCCGACGCCCTCCGCGCCGCCGCCGGCCTCGAGACCGCAGCCGCCTAGCTCCCTCCAAAGCGCCTTCCCCACCTTGAGGGGGGAGAACTTCACTCGTATCCAGACTTTGAGCCCCTATGGGGGCCTCAAAGTTGGTTACGCGGGATCGAGAAGCCTGGGCGCTGGCCCGTCAGCAGCATGGGGTCGTTACCCGCCAGGATCTGCTCGGTCTCGGGTTTAGTGCGAAGGCGATCCGGCATCGCCTCGCCACGGGCCGTCTTCGGCCGGTGGCTCGCGGCGTCTACACCGTGGGATGGCCGCTGACCGACCGCAAGCAGGGTTGGATGGCGGCGGTTCGCATCTGCGGCGAGGGCGCGCTCCTCAGTCATGCGAGCGCCGCGGCACTCTGGAGGATCGGTCCTGAAGGTGCGGGCCCAGTTGACGTCAGCATTCGCCGTCGCTGCGGTGTCTCGCGTCCAGGGATAAGGGCGAGGGCTCGACCGCGGCTCCCAGAGCGGGACGTCACCGAGCGCCACGGCATCCCGGTCACGACTCCAGTGAGAACGCTGATCGACCAGGCCACGGAGCTGACGCCGAACCGACTCGAGCGCATGGTCAACGAGGCGGACAAGCACGACGTGATCGATCCCGAGACGTTGCGAGAGGCACTCGACGACTATGTGGGTGAGCGGGGCGTCAAGCCACTTCGCGCCCTGCTCGACCGCCTCACCTTCCGGCTCTCCGATACCGAGCTCGAAGTCCTCTTCCGCCCCATCGCCGCCCAAGCCGGCCTTCCCGTCCCGCTCACCAAAGAGATGGTCAACGGCTTCGAGGTCGACTTCTACTGGCCCGACCTCGGCCTCGTGGTCGAGACCGACGGCTGGCGCTACCACCGCACCGCGTCGGCTCAAACCCGCGACGCCCTCCGCGATCAAATCCACACGGCTTCCGGTCTCACCTCATTGCGCTTCTCCCACTACCAGGTGAAGCACGAACCTCGACACGTCCTCCGCATTCTCACCAGGACCGCCGCCAACCTTCAGTGGGGTTGATTCCCACTACACCCAGCAGGGGTGGGAATCAACCCCGCGGCGGCTCCGAAATTCCCGGCGGCTGCGCCTCGCCGAGCCCGTGCGTCCCGGCGCTGTGCGTCCCGGTCGCCTGATCGACGGCGTGGACGACCTCGGCCGGCTCGGCCACACCGGCGAAGACGAAGTTGTAGTCGTCGGTGGCGGCGGTGTCGAAGTCGACGTCGCCGATCTGCATCAGGCGCTGGTAGACCGACTGCCGGAAGTTGACGTTCTGGACCCGCTCCAGCCGCGTCTCCTGGATCTCCCGCGAGACGATTCCGCGCTTGATGTTGAGGCGGCGACTGGTGATCGTGTAGGTGGTGGCGACACGCTTGACGAAGCCGATCACGACGGTCAGGGCGACGACCACGAGGATCACCAGGAAGGCGGTGCCGTTGCCGTCAACGAGCTTCGCGATCACCCCGAGAACGACGGCGACGGCGATTCCTTTCAGGTAGAAGCCGAGGATCGCCCGCCAGGATGGATGACCCTCGAAGATCACCGTCTCCCCGGGACTGAGATTGAGGCTCACGGCGGGCAGCATATGCCTTCCCCGCGACGCCCGCCAGGGCTGGCGGCGGCCCGTCCCCGCGTGGCCATACCCTCGACGGATGGCCATCCTCAGGGTCGAGCCGCTGACCACCGCCCGCGCCCTGCGGGGCCCGTTCGACTACCGCCAGCCGGACTCGATGGAGGACCTGGAGGTCGGCAGCGTCGTCCGCGTCCCCTTCGGGCCACGCAAGCTGCTCGGCGTCGTCGTCGAGCTGGCCGCGACCTCGGAGCTGGCGCCGGAGCGGCTGGCGGAGCCGATCGAGGCGCTGGAGGCCGGCGCCCCGGCGGAGCTGGTCCGGCTCGGCCTCTGGGTTGCCCGCGAGTACTGCTCGACCCCCTCGCGTGGCCTGCAGCTGGTGCTGCCGCCGGGCACCGGGACGGGCGGGCGCACGGTCCGCTCCAAGGTCGAGCTGCGGGCGGAGATCCTGCCGGCCGGGGAGGAGGCGCTGAGCGGCGGCGGCCGCCTCGGGGTCAAGCAGCGGGCGGTGCTGGAGGCGCTGCGCGCCGGCGAGATGTCGGGCGCCGAGCTCGCCATCGCGGTCGGCTCCGATCGCCAGACGCTGCGCCGCCTGGAGCAGCGCGCCCTGATCGCCAC
>JBAQZI010000182.1:0-13546 GCA_049790835.1 Solirubrobacterales bacterium | reverse complement strand
CCTGCTGATCGCCGAACCCTCCGGCGGCAGCGACGACGCGCCGCTGAACGAGTGGCTCGTCGCCGGCGGCGCCTGTGCCCTGGTCTGCGCCCCCCTGGTCCTGCTCGCCCGCACCGGCTCGCCGCCGCGGCGGGCGGCGATGCTCGGCATCGCGACCGGCATCCTCTTCGCGCTCTCGGCCGCGCTGACCAAGGTCGTCGTCGACCAGCTCGGCGCAGGGGTCTTCGAGATCTTCCTCAGCTGGCACCTCTACGCGCTGATCGTCGTCGGCTACGCGTCGATGACGCTGAACCAGCTGGCGCTCAACACCGGCTCGCTGGCACCGGCGGTCGCGACCAGCCTCTCCTTCGACCCGATCACCAGCGTCATCCTCGGCGTCACCCTGCTCGACGAGTCGCTGCGCACGACCGCGATCGAGGGCGTCGGACTGGCGCTCGCCCTGGCGGCCGCGCTGGTCGGGATGACGATCCTGGCGCGATCGCAGGCGCAGGCCGAGCCGCCAGCGCCGACGGGCCGATAAGTCGCCGTGTACTCGACCTATCGGCCCGTCGGCCGGCAGTTCCGCCCTCGCAACCGCCTAGGATCGGCGAGATGAGCCCCGAGGAGAACGGCCAGTCCCCGGAGGCGGCGATCGCCCCCGAGCACGCCGAGTTCCAGGAGCAGACTCGCGCTCATCGCCTCGAGAAGCTCGAGGCGCTGCGCCGGCGCGGGATCGATCCCTATCCCGTCCGCTTCGACCGCGACTCAACGGCGGCGGCGCTGCGCGAGGAGTTTCCGGATCTCGCCGCCGGCACCGATACCGGCAAGCTGGTCCACCTCGCCGGCCGGGTGATGGCCGAGCGCCGCCACGGCGGCCTCGACTTCGCCGACCTGCAGGACGAGACCGGCTCGATCCAGCTGCTGATCACCCGTGACGAGGTCGGTTCCGAGGAGCTGCACGACTTCTCCGACCTCGATCTCGGCGACTGGATCGGCGTCGAGGGGACCGTGGTCGCCTCCGACCGCGGCGAGCTCTCGGTCCGGGTCGACAAGTTCGAGCTGCTCGCCAAGAGCCTGCGGGCGCTGCCCGACGTCCGCCACGGCCTCGCCGACCCGGAGACGCGCTACCGCCAGCGCTATCTCGACCTGATCCTCGACGAGCCGGCAAGGCGCACCTTCGCGATCCGCTCCTCGGTGATCGCGACGACGCGGCGGGTGTTGATCGAGCGCGGCTTCGTCGAGGTCGAGACCCCGGTCCTGCTGGACCAGGCCGGCGGCGCCGCGGCGAAGCCGTTCATCACCCACCACAACGCGCTCGACATCGACATGACCCTGCGGATCGCCCTGGAGCTGTCGCTGAAGCGGCTGATCGTCGGCGGCATGAACCGGGTCTTCGAGATCGGCCGAGTCTTCCGCAACGAGGGGCTCGACACCCGCCACAACCCCGAGTTCACGCTGCTCGAGGCCTACCAGGCGTTCGGCGACTACCACGACATGATGGACCTGACCGAGGCGATCGTCGCCGCCGCCGCCGAAGACGCGATCGGCACCACCGTGGTCACGATCCAGGGTCAGGAGGTCGACCTGAAGCCACCCTGGCGGCGGGTGACGATGGCCGAGCTGATCAAGGAGAACGTCGGCGTCGAGATGCACCCGACGATGCCGGTCGAGGAGGCGCGGAGGATCGCCGACGGCATCGGCGTCGAGTGGCTCGACGCCTGGGGCGCGGGGAAAATCATCAGCGAGGTCTACGACGCGAGCTCCGAGCACCTGCTGATCGAGCCGACCTTCGTGATGGACCATCCACGCGAGATCTCGCCGCTGGCCCGCGCCCACCGTGACGACCCGGCCCTGACCGAGCGCTTCGAGATGGTCGTCGCCGCCCGCGAGCTCGCCAACGCCTACAGCGAGCTCAACGACCCGGTCGACCAGGCCGGGCGCTTCGAATCCGAGGCGCGGCTGCAGGCCGGTGGCGACGAGGAGGCCGAACCGGTCGACGACGACTACGTCAAGGCGCTCGAGTACGGGCTGCCGCCGACCGGCGGGCTCGGGATCGGGCTCGACCGGCTGGTGATGCTGATCTCGGGGGCCGAGGCGATTCGCGACGTGATCCTCTTCCCCACCCTGCGACCGCAGGGCCGCGAGGGGGCCGACGGATCGGCGGCGGTCGCCTCCGATCGGGCTCCCGCGGCGACGGACCTCGCGGCTGCTGGGGCGGTCGCGGAGGATGGAGCCGGCGGGCCCTCCTCCCTCGTAGCCGCTGCGGACGAGGCACCGGCCCCGTCCCCCACCAGGCGCCCGCGGTCGTTGCGGACGCTGGCCTGGTTGACCGTCTTGGTCGGGCTGCTATCGCTACTGCCGACCGCGACGTCGATTCGGTTCTCGCTGGGCCATTTCGAGTTCATCGCCGACGGCGGGCGCTCGGCGGGACTGATCGCGTCGGTCGCGGTCGGGCTCGGGCTGATCGCGGTCGCGCGTGGACTCAGCCGTGGCAAGCGGCGCGCCTGGGCGATCGCGACGGTGCTCTTCGCCGCCGCCGAGGTCGTGCACCTGATCCACGGGCCCGACCCGATCACCGTCCTGCTCTCGGCGGCGATGCTGATCGCGCTGATCTGGTTCCGGAAAGACTTTCGCGCCCAGGGCGACCCGGGGTCGATCCAGCAGGCGGTTCTCTTCGTGCCCGCCTACCTGGTCGGAGTCTTTCTCTTCACCTGGATCACCCTCTTCGCCGAGCGTGCCCACGTCTCTCCCGACCTCAGCTTCTGGGGGGTCTTCGAAACCGCCTACAAGGGGATGATCGGGCTCGACGGTCCCTATGCCTACGGGCGCGAGGTCTTCGCCGACTTCTTCGAAATCTCGCTGATCCTGCTTGGGGTCGCCGGACTGCTGGCCCTCATCTACCTCGTCCTGCGCACCTTCGTCCAGGCCGACCCGCCGAGCGCCGAGCGCCGGCGCCGGGCCGAGGAGATCGTGCGCCAGTGGGGCGACGACACGCTCGACTACTTCGCCCTGCGGCGCGACAAGAACTACTTCTTCTCCGCCGACGGCAAGTCGCTGATCGCCTACCTCTACGTGCGCGGCACGGCGATGGTCGCCGCCGATCCGATCGGCCCGCCGGCCGATACCGCCCGCGCCTTGGACGAGTTCCTCTCCTTCTGCGCCGAGCGCGGCTGGCGAGTCGCCTTCTTCGCCGTGCGCGAGGCCGACGCCGAGCTCTACCGCGAGCGCGGGATGCACACGATCTACCTCGGCGACGAGGCGATCCTCCACTGCGACGAGTTCAGCCTCGACGGGGCCGGGATGAAGGCGGTCAGGGCCGCGGTCAAGCACGTCGAGAAAGGCCACGCCTTCGAGCTGATCGCCGAGACCGAGGCGGGCCCGGAGCTGATCGCCGAGCTGAACGAGATCAGCGAGGAGTGGCGCAAAGGGGCACCGGAGCGGGGCTTCACGATGGAGCTGGGCGAGGAGGTCGAGGGCCTGCAGAGCGACTTCGTGATCGCGATCGCCCGCGAGAAGCAGGGCGGGCGGGTCGCCGGCTTCCTGCGCTTCGTCCCCGTCTACGGCGCCGAACCGGGCTACTCGCTGGACCTGATGCGCCGCCGCCCCGACTCGACCAACGGCATGACCGAGTACCTGATCGCCGAGGCAGCGCTGGCGCTCGGCGCCCGCGGCTTCAAGCGGCTCTCGCTCAACTTCGCCGCCTGGGGACGGCTGCTCGACAGCGCCGAGGACGCCGGCCTCTCCGGCCGCCTGCAGCGGCTGATGGCGAAAGGCCTCAACCCCTTCTTCCAGATCCAGAGCCTGCGCGACTTCAACCAGAAGCTCGGCCCCGAGTGGGTGCCGCGCTCGATCGTGATCGACGACGTCTCCGACCTGCCGCGGGTGGCGATGCTCTACGCCAGCGTCGAGGGCTTCCTCGAGCTGCCGGTGCTGAGCCGGGTTCTGGAGCCGCCGATCCGCCAGCGGGTCGAAGCGGCGCGCGAGCCCGCCGGCGTCGCCTGACCCGGGGTCGACTTACTCGACGACGTAACGGGTCGGGACGAAGGTCTGGGTATCGACGGGCGGGCGCACGTAGGCGCGCTCCTGGCGCGGCGGCAGCTCGATCCTCTCCTCCGCCACCGGCTGGTGGGGGATCCGTTCGAGCAGGTGGCTGATCAGGTTGAGGCGGGCGGTGCGCTTGTCGTCGGCCTCGACCACGAACCAGGGCGAGTCCTTGGTGTCGGTGTAGGCGAACATCTCGTCCTTGGCCTCGGCGTAGTCGACCCAGCGCGCCCGCGCCTCGATGTCCATCGGGCTCAGCTTCCACTGCTTGGTGGGGTCGTCGATGCGGGCCTTGAAGCGGCGCTCCTGCTCCTCGTCGGAGACCGAGAGCCAGTACTTGACGAGGGTCAGCCCGGAGCGCATCAGCAGCTCCTCGAAGCGCGGGGCCGAGCGCATGAACTCCCAGTACTCCTCGTCGCTGCAGAAGCCCATCACCCGCTCGACGCCGGCGCGGTTGTACCAGCTGCGGTCGAAAAGGACCATCTCTCCGGCGGCGGGCAGCTGGGCGACGTAGCGCTGGAAGTACCACTGGGTTTTCTCGCGCTCGGTCGGCGTGCCCAGCGCGACCGTGCGGACCACGCGCGGGTTCGTGCGCTCGCCGATCCGCTTGATCACGCCGCCCTTGCCGGCGGTGTCGCGCCCCTCGAAGAGGACGGCGACCCGCAGCCCGGCGTGGACGACCCATTCCTGCAGCTCGACCAGCTCGGTCTGCAGCCGCTTCAGCTCCTTCTCATACTGCTTCTTGGAGAGGACCTTCGGGGAGTCGTCGGGCGGAGGCATCGGCCGAGCGATTGTCCCGCAGCCGCTCCTGCTGCGCCAGCAACCGCACCGAGACCAGCAGCAGGACATCGACGGCGAGGCCGAAGAGGGCGCCGAACTGCGACTCGACGAAGGCGAAGACGCGGGTGACGAAGATCGAGATCAGCAGCGCCCGCGAGAGCCAGATGTAGGCGTCGAGCCGGTCGCCGCGCAGAAGCCGCCCGAGGCCGACCACGACCAGCGCCGCCGAGAGACCGGTCGAGCAGGCGCTGGCCCAGTTGACGAAGGTGAGGTCCTTGATCGAGTCGCTCTCGAAACCGTGGCGGGCGGCGTCCTCGGAGAAGCCGAGCGAGAAGACGAGGCCGAGGATGGCGACGATCGAGGCCAGGCCCCAGACCACGAAGACGCCGATGACGATGCGGTGGAACCAGCGCCGCTGGGTCCAACCCGCATAGCGCTCGGCGGCGGAGTCGGCAAGGCGCTGGTACCAGGGTGGATCGGGATCGGGCGTCGTCTCGAGCTGCTTGGCGAGGCCCAGCAACGGCTCGCGCAGCGGGTTGTCGGCTGAGACTCCGCCGAGCAGCCGCAGGGCGCGGTCGCGGTATTCCTGGCGGAACGGCCCCTGGGTCGCTTCCCCGATCAGCTCGATCGCGTTGCGCACCCGCTCGGCTTCGTTGAGGCCGCGACGACGCTGGTAGGCGCGTGAGAAGAGAAAGAGGCCGACGAAGACCAGGTAGATGATCGCCGCCGCCGGCTTGTAGAAGTAGTTGTTGTCGGCGGTGATGAACTTGCCGAGCTCGTCGATGAAGAAGCCGAAGCCGACGCCGCCGATGATCGCCGCCGGCTGGCGGGCGCGGCGGCCGAGCAGGCTGAGCAGGATCGCCAGCGCGATCGTCATCAGCAGCCCGCCCCAGAGCAGGTGGGCGATGTGGAGCCCGTGGCCACCGAGCTGCGGGTAGTGGGTCAGCCAGAGCTGGGTGCGGATGCCGACGATCGTCACCACGGCGGCGATGAAGAACGACTCGTGCAGCATCCCCAGGTCGGCGTTGCGGGGCGTGTTCCGCAGCGGGTTGAGACTCACGCTCAGGTGTCCTCGGGCGCCGGTTCGGGCCTGCTGGTGATGCCGGCGGCGACCGCCCCCATCGTCTCCCGGCTGTTCGCGCGGGCGTAGAGGAAGTACACGCAGAGGCCGAGCGCGGCCCAGACGCCGAGCCGGATCCAGGTGTCGCCCGGCAGCGTCGCCATCAGCGCCAGCGAGGAGACGATCGCGGTTCCGGCAACGAGCGGCAGCGCCGGCACCCGGAACGGGCGCGGCAGGTCGGGGTAACGCCGGCGCAGGGTGAGGACGCCGGCGGAGACGATGATGAAGGCCAGCAGGGTCCCGATCGAGATCAGTTCGCCGAGCACGGAGAGCGGCACCAGGCCGGCGACGATGCCGCCGACGATGCCGCAGAGGACGATCGAGAATTGCGGCGTCTTGGTGCGGCCGCTGACCTGGCCGAAGGCCGGCGGCAGCATCCCGTCCTCGGACATGCGCATGAAGATCCTGGTCTGCCCGTAGAGGGTGACCAGCACGGTCGAGGCGAGGCCGACGACGGCGGCGACGTCGGTCAGCTTCAGCAGCCAGTCGAGGTCGCGGCCGCCGGCCTGGAGGGCGACGGCGATCGGGTCGGCGACGCCGAGCTCGCGGTAGTTGACCATGCCGGTGAGGACGAAGCCGACGGCGATGTAGATGACGGTCGCGATGATTACCGTGCCGAGCAGGCCGATCGGCACGGTTCTTCGCGGATTGCGTGCCTCGGCGGCGGCGGTCGAGACCGCGTCGAAGCCGATGTAGGCGAAGAAGACGATGCCGGCGCCGCGGAAGACGCCGCTCCAGCCGAAATCGCCGAAGCCGCCCTCGGAGGTCGGCAGGAACGGCTCGAAGTTCGACGAGGAGACGTAGAAGACGCCGACGCCGACGACCAGCGCCAGGATCGAGAGCTTCAGCAGCACCATCGAGTTGTTGGCGACCGCCGACTCGCGGGTGCCGAGCCAGAGCGCACCCGAGGTGATGAACATGACCGCCATGGCCGGCAGGTTGACGATCCCGGGGTCATCCCCGAACGGGGCGGTGACAAGGGCGTGTGGGAGGTGGACTCCGAAGGAGTCGAGCAGGCTCTCGAAGTAGCCCGACCAGCCGACCGCCACGGTCGAGGCGGCGAACAGGTACTCGAGCAGCAGGTCCCAGCCGATGAACCAGCCGACGAAGGAGCCGAAGGCCGCGAAGGCGTAGGAGTAGGTGCTGCCGGCGGCCGGGATCATCGAGGCCAGCTCCGCGTAGCAGAGCGCGGTCAGCCCGGCGACGATGCCGGCGAGGACGAAGGAGATCAGCACCGCCGGGCCCGCGTAATGGGCGGCGGCGTCGCCGGTGACGACGAAGATCCCCGCCCCGACGACGCTGGCGACGCCGAGCAGGGTGAGGCTGAAGGCGCCGAGCGCGCTCGAGTTGAGGCGGGTGCGGTCGTGTTCCGCCGTCGCCAGGATCGCGTCGAGGTTGCCGCGATCCGGACCGGAGGCGCTCATGCGCGGCTGATCCTGCCAGGGGGACCGGCGCGATTAGGGTCCGGCGCGTGGACCCTGAACGCCCGAACGCACTTGTTCCCGGCATGCGGGAAGAAATGCGTTCGCATCACCAGTTCGCGCTTGCCGGCGTCGGCGCGGCGCTGCTCAGCAACTATTGGGTCCTGGAAAGCCTGCTGGCCAGGCGCATCGATCCCTCCGACTCGTGGATCAGCGACCTCGGGGCGCGCAGCGAGGTGCTCGGCTGGCGCTTCCAGTTGCTGGCGATCGTCGCCGGGCTGGCGATCGCCGCCTTCGCCCTGCTCCTGCTGCGGCGTCTCGGCGCCCTCTCCCCCACGATCCGCCGCGGCGTCCTTGCCCTCCTCGCCACCGGCCTCCTGGCCGCGATCGGCGGCGTGCCGCTCAGCTGCGCCGAAGGCCTCGAAGCCTCCTGCTCGCTCGAGTACGACCCGTTCGACCTCATCCACGCGACCGCGAACCTGGCCGAAATCGCCACGACGGCGCTTGCCTTCGGCGCGATCGGCATCGGTCTGAGCCGGCTTGCACCCCAGCGCCGCGGCGGTCGCTTGACGCTGGCGATCGGCACCCTCTGGATCCTGCTGACCGCGCTCACCGGCGGCAGCTACCTGAGCACCGACCTCGACTCGGTCAAAGGCATCGTCCAGCGCGCCGACCAGCTGCTCTTCGGGGCCTGGCTGATCCTGCTTGGGCTCTGGGCGCCGACTTGGCGATCAATGGCTTGACTGGAAGCCGCGCAGGCGCAGTGAATTGGAGACGACGAAGACGCTCGAGAGCGCCATCGTCGCTCCGGCGATCAGCGGGTTGAGCAGGCCGGCAGCCGCCAGCGGCAGCGCCGCGACGTTGTAGGCGAAGGCCCAGAAGAGGTTCCCCTTGATCGTGCCCAGGGTGCGCCGCGAGAGCCGGATCGCGTCCCCTACCGCGCGCGGGTCGCCCGAGATCAGGGTGATGTCCGAGGCCTCGATGGCGACGTCGGTTCCGCTCCCGATCGCCAGCCCGAGATCGGCCTGGACCAGCGCCGGCGCATCGTTGACCCCGTCGCCGACCATCGCCACGATCCGGCCCTCGGCCTGGAGCCCTTCGACCACGGCGGCCTTCTCGGCCGGCAGCACTTCGGCGATGACATCCTCGATCCCCAGCTCGGCCGCGACGGCGTCGGCGGTGGCCTCGTTGTCGCCGGTCAGCAGGACCGGCCGCAGCCCGAGTCGCCGCAGCTGCTCGACCGCCTCGGCGCTCGCCGGCTTGACCGTGTCGGAGACGATGAAGAAAGCGCGGACCTCGCCGTCCCAGCCGGCGGCGATCGTCGTCTGTCCCAGCCCTTCCGCCCCGCGCCGGGCGCTCCGCAGCTCGGCCGGCAGCCGCATGCCCCGGTCGGCCAGGAAGCTGACGCGGCCGACGACGACGGCGTGCCCGTCGACGAGGCCCTGGACGCCCAGGCCGGCGTGGTTGTCGAAGCTCTCGACCGCCGGCAACCGCGACAGGTCGCGCTTTGCCCGCGCCGCGATCGCCTGCGCGATCGGGTGCTCGGAGGCGTCCTCGACGGCGCCGGCCAGGCGCAGGACCTCGCTCTCGTCCGCTCCCGCGGCGAGGCGGATGCCGGCGACCGTCATCTCGCCGGTAGTCACGGTGCCGGTCTTGTCGAGCACGACGGTGTCGATCCGCCGCGTCGACTCCAGCACCTCCGGGCCCTTGATCAGCAGGCCGAGCTGCGCCCCGCGGCCGGTCCCCACCAGCAAGGCGGTCGGCGTCGCCAGGCCAAGCGCACACGGGCAGGCGACGATCAGGACGGCGACGGCGGCGGTGAAGGCGAAGGTCGCCCCGGCGCCGTTGCCGAGCCAGAAGCCGAGGGTCGCGCCCGCCAGGGCGATCACGACCGGGACGAAGACGCCGCTGACGCGGTCGGCGAGGCGCTGGACGGGCGCCTTGCCCGTCTGGGCATCGGTCACGAGGCGGGCGATCTGGGCCAGGGCGGTGTCCTCGCCGACCCGGGTGGCCCGGACCACGAGGCGTCCGCCGACGTTGATGGTGGCGCCGACGACTTCCTCCCCGGGCCCGACCTCGACCGGTATCGACTCGCCGCTGATCAGCGCTCGATCGACCGCCGAGGACCCGCTCTCGACGATGCCGTCGGTCGCCACCTTCTCGCCGGGGCGGACGAGGAAGCGATCGCCGACGGCGAGATCCTCGATCGCGACCCGGCGCTCCTCCCCCGCCTCGTCGAGGACGGCGACGTCCTTGGCGCCGAGGTCGAGCAGAGCCTCGAGCGCGGCTCCGGCACGGCGCTTGGCTCGTGCCTCGAAATGGCGGCCGGCGAGGATGAAGGTGGTGACGACGGCGGCGACCTCGAGGTAGATGTGATCCGAAGCCGAGCCGCGCTCGGTGATGAGCTCGAAGGGCATCGTCATTCCCGGCATCCCGGCGTCGAGGAAGAAGAGGGCGACGATCGACCAGCCCAGCGCCGCCAGCGTGCCGACCGAGATCAGCGTGTCCATCGTCGCGGCGCCGTGGCGCAGGTTCTGCCAGGCGGCCCGGTGGAACGGCCAGCCGGCCCAGAGCACGACCGGCGTGGCGAGCTGCAGGGCGAGCCACTGCCAGTTCTCGAACTGCAGCGGCTCGATCATCGAGAGCAGCAGAACCGGCAGCGAGAGCGCGGCGGCGAAGATCAGGCGCCGGCGCAGCTGAGCGGTGGGGTCGACTTCCTCCGTGGCCAGCGGCGCGTCCGCCGCTGCCGGCAGGGAGGCCGTGTAGCCGGTCTCGCCGACCGCCTCGACCAGCTCCTTGGCCGCGACGCGCTCGGCGTCGAAATCGACCGTCGCCTGCTCGGTGGCGAAGTTGACCGTCGCCTCGACGCCGTCGATCTCGTTCAGGCGCTTCTCGATCCGTCCCGCGCACGAGGAGCAGCTCATACCCTCGATCGGCAGGCTGATCCGCTCGGATTTGACCGCTTGCGTCATCGCCTCACCGCAACCGTGAACCCCGCGGTCCTGACCTGGCCGGCGTGCTTGAACTGCAGGTAGAGGCGGTAGCGACCGGCGGTCGGGAAGGTGGCGGTGTAGGGAATGACGCTCGGCGCCGGCTTGCCCTCGTCGGGATGGACGTGCAGGAAAGCCAGATCGCCCTCGCGCAGCGCCACCAGATGGCCCTTGGCGCCGAGGTAGCTTTCGATCTCGGTCGCCTCTCCGCCGCGCCTGCTGACGAGAAAGCGCAGGGCCGAGGGTGCCCCGGCCGTGAGCGCCCCGTCCCGCAGGCGCACCTCGTATCCCCCGACCCGATCGACGGGGGCGCCGGCCGGGAAGGGCTGGGGCCGGAAGGAGCCGCGAGCAAACAGATCGCTGGCCATGGTCAGAGGCTCGCCACCCACGGAGAAATCGGCGAAGAGCCGGTAGACGCCGGCCGCCGGCAGCGTCAGATCAATGGTCCAGGTCCCGTCCGAGTCCATCTCGGGATGCAGGTGCTGGAAATGGGCGCCGTCGCGGCGGACCACGATCAGGTGCATATCGCGTTCGTGCAGCTCGTCGAAGTGGTGAACGGTCGCCCCCTCGGAGTCCTCGATTCGGAAGCGAAGCTCGCGGCTCTCGCCGGGCTGCAGCTGGGTCGGGCTCAGGCGCAGCGTGTAGCCGCCTTCCGCGACCGCGAGCCCGGGCGTGGTCTTCGCGGCGTCTTGCTGATCGCCGCCGTGTCCGTTCTCACTCCCCGCCCCGTGCGCACTCCCTCCCTCGTGAGTCGTGGCCCCCGCATCGTCATGGACCGTCTCACGGTGAGCCCCGCCGGCATCCGTGTCGACGGAATCGAACCCAGACCCGAGTAGGAAGGCGGCGGCGAAGGCCGCGCCCAGCACCAGGGCGAAGGAGGCGATGCGCGCTCTCGGGTTCATGGTGGAGACCATAGCAAATACCCCTAGGGGGTAGTGGTATCCTGCTCTGGACGAGCAAAAATTCGAAGGGACGGAAATGGCTGAACGCGCGGCGCACCCCGGCTACATCGAGGACAAGGACAAGATCAAGAACCGCCTGCGGCGGATCTCAGGCCAGGTCGGCGGCCTCGAGCGCATGGTTGAGGAGGAGCGCTACTGCATCGACATCCTCACCCAGATCTCCGCCGCCCAGGCAGCGCTCGACAAGGTCGCGCTCGCCCTGCTCGGCGAGCACACGCGGCACTGCGTGATCGGCGCCAGGAGCGCCACCGACCGCGAAGAGCTGACCGAGGAGATGATGGGCGCCGTAGGACGCCTCCTGCATAGCCGCTAGCTAGCTCACTATTAAAGGACGCCATGGACGCCTCCCACTCCCAGCACCAGGCCCACGCGATGCCCACCGAGGGCTCCGCCCTTACCGCCGTCGCCCTCAGCGCCACCCTGCACTGCTTGACCGGCTGCGCCATCGGCGAGGTCGCCGGCATGGCGATCGGGACGGCCCTCGGCTTCTCGAACCTCGGCACGATCGCCCTCGCCGTGGCCCTGGCCTTTCTCTTCGGCTACACCCTGACCAGCATCCCGCTGTTGCGAGCTGGGCTCGCGCTCTCGGCGGTGATCCCGATCGCCCTCGCCGCCGACACCCTGAGCATCGCCGTGATGGAGGTGGTCGACAACGCGATCATGCTGATCGTTCCCGGGGCGATGGAGGCCGGCATCGGCAGCGTCCTCTTCTGGGGCAGCCTCTCCTTCGCCCTGGCCGTCGCCGGCGTCGTCGCGCTCCCCGTCAACCGCTGGCTCATCGCCCGCGGCAAAGGCCACACCGCCGTTCACCAGACGGGGATCCACGGCGGCCCCCCGGTCCGCGTCGTCGGCGCCATCGCCGCCGTCCTCTTCCTCTTCGGCTCTGCCGTGCTGATCAACGAGGCGATCGGCGGGGATGGCGGTGAGCACGACGGCGGGCACCAGGAGGCGGCGCGCTCGATGCACAGCGAGTGACGGCGACGACTGAACCCGCGTCGCCCGGGTCGCCCCTCAACGACGACGGCCCGCGCGCCGGGTGGGCGCACGGGCCATGGAGCCGGGGTGTCGTCGTTTAGCTGACGGGGACCGCCGAGAGGTGCACTTCGGAGACCGAGCCGTTGCTGTCGTTGAAACCGCAACCCAGTTCGATCGGGTCGGCCGGGGTAGCAGTCGCCACGGCAAGCAACGAGAGCGACTGGTTGCCGCTGGCTTCGTCGTTGGACCAGGAGACATCGTCGACCTGTTTGTTGCCGGCGACCAGGAAGCATCCCACGTCGCCCGCGGCGAGCTGGAACAGGTTGAGCTTCGCGTTGATCAGGAATTTGCCCGCCGACGCGACCGGGACGGTGAGCA
The DNA here is from genome assembly GCA_049790835.1 of Solirubrobacterales bacterium. Classification (GTDB taxonomy): domain Bacteria; phylum Actinomycetota; class Thermoleophilia; order Solirubrobacterales; family 70-9; genus VAYN01. Next base: position 900 of record JBAQZI010000182.1, on the reverse strand, counting down.
CGGTGGCTTCGTCGTCGGCGGCGATGTTCTGGCTGATTTTCTCGCCGTAGAGCGGAGCGACGATCCCGGCGGGACCCTGCGCGCCCTTCTCGCCCTGCAGACCGCGCTCACCCTGCGGACCCCGCTCGCCGCGCGGACCCTGATTGCCGCGCAGCTGGTTGCGCGCCGCGGTGGTGAATTTGTTCGCCGTCAGCGACTTGTTCTTGATCTGCTTGGCGGTGATCGTGCCTTTCTTGATCTGCTTGCCGGTGATCAGCGTGTTCGCCGCGGTCGCCGTGCCGGCGAGGACCGCGAAGACCGCGATCGCGCCGAGCACGGTCGCCGGCCGCGGCAGGCGGCGCCGGGAACCATCGTTCTTATTCATCTGACTTCTCCTCTTGTGGGGATTTGGACTCTTCGCGTTTGGCGTCCTCCGCCAGGCTCATCAGCGCCGCGGCGAACTCGATCCAGCCGCGAAACGGCAACGAGCGACCGCTCCTGTCGCTGAGCCGACCTTCGATCGGCTCGACCATTGAGTCGATCCGACAGCGGAGATCGATCGCGCCCGGGGAGGACATGGCTGCAGCCTCGCCGCCGGCGCCACCCCCCTCATGAGGGACCACCCCCCTGTCTTTAGCTTGGGGGGCAGGAGGAAGCCTCCTTCCCTTACAGGCCGCTCAAAGCACGCTGGCCAGCTCGCGGCGCGAGCCGATGCCGAGCTTGCCGTAGACGCGGGTGAGGTGGTTCTCGACGGTCTTCGGCGTGACGAAGAGCTCCTCGGCGATCTCGCGGTTGGTCCGGCCTGCCGCCGCGTGCTCGGCGATGCGGCGCTCAGAGGCGGTCAGCGCGTCGAAGCTGAGCCGCTTCGGCGCGGCGCCGGCGATCTCGAGCTCGGTAGCGGCGGCGCGGGCGGTGCCGCGG
>JBAQZI010000181.1:0-11408 GCA_049790835.1 Solirubrobacterales bacterium | reverse complement strand
GCCGCGGGCCTGCGCGAGGCGCGGCGTCACGGCGAGGTCGCGGCGGCCTGAGCACGGCGGCCCCCCCGCGCGAACCGATTTGACTATGCTGCCGACTTCGTGGCAGCGAAACGGGGGCAGAGCAGGGAGTCGGGTCGGCAGCGCCTTGCGCTGGTCCTCTTCGGCGCGCTCTTCGTGATCCTCTTCGCCGGCTACGCGGTTGCCCAGGGCCTCGGCCACCCGAGCGTGCCCGACGGCGACGCCGCGATCGTCCAGCAGGTGCCCGACGACATCGGCACGGTCAGCGAAGCCGACTTCAAACGGGCGCTGCTGCAGCAGGCCGCCCAGGCGAAACTGAAAAAAACGCCGCAACCGGGTGACGACAAATACGAGGAACTGAAGGACGCCGCGCTGGGTGAACTCCTCGACACGATCTGGATCCAGGGCGAGGCGGAAGAACTCGGCATCTCGGTGACCCCGAAACAGATCGCCACCGAACTGGCGCAGATCAAAAAAACGAACTTCAAAACCGACGCCGAATTCCAGAAATTCCTCAAAACCTCGCGCTTCACCAAAGAGGACGTCCTCGACCGGGTGAAGCTGCAGCTGCTCAGCACCCAGATTCAGGAAGCGATCTCCAAAGAAGCGCCGCCGGCCTCAGATGCCGAGATCGCCGACTACTACGACAGCGTCAAAGACACGCAGTACAGGACCGCGGAGTCCCGCGACGTGCGCGTGATCGTCAACGCCGACAAAGCGAAGGTCGAAGCGGCCAAAGCGGCGCTGGAGAAAGACAGCTCGCCGGCGAGCTGGAAAAAAGTCGCGACGAAATACTCCGAAGACCCGACGACGAAATCCAAAGGCGGCCTGCAGCCGGCGCTGACCGAAGAACTCCTGGCCAGCCAGGAAGAGCTCAAAGCGGCGGTCTTCGGCACCCCCACGGGCGTGGTCACGGGCCCGGTCGAGGTCGAAGGAAAATTCTTCGTGATCGAGGTCGAGAAACTGAATCCGGAGAAAGTCAAAGCCCTGGGCGAAGTCAGCAACGAAATCAAAACCCAGCTGACCCAGCAGGTTGCCCAGGAAGTCTTCTCCGAATTCGTCGCCGAATACCAGAACAAGTGGCAGGAGAGGACCTTCTGCGCTGACGACTTCCTGATCGAAAGGTGCGCCAACTACGTCGGCTCCGGCCACCCGGCCGGCGCCCCGGAGGCCTGCTACGAAGCCGATCCCAAAGGCGGCCTGCCGAAAGCATGCCCCGCACCGGTAGCCCAGGTCGCGCCCGCTCTGCCTGGCAGCACCACCTTGATCAAACCGCAGGGAGAACGACTGCCTCAGCGCCCGCGGCCCGAGGGCCTCAAAGAATCGGAAGAAACGGCGCTGCCGCAAGGCGTGCCCGGCACCACCAGCGTTCCGCCTCCGACCGGCGAATAGGCCACGCCTTGCACCGACCGGGTCAATAGACTCGCGCGTCCCGTGAGCGCCATCGCCTCCATCCACGCGCGGCAGATCCTCGATTCGCGCGGCAACCCGACCGTCGAGGTCGAAGTCACGCTCGAGTCCGGCGCCCGCGGCCTGGCCGCGGTGCCCTCCGGTGCTTCGACCGGCGAGTTCGAGGCGGTCGAGCTGCGCGACGGCGGCGACGCCTGGGCCGGCAAGGGCGTCTCCCGTGCCGTCGCCAACGTCAACGGCGAGATCGCCGCGGCGCTGGTGGGGGCGCGCGCCTCCGAGCAGGGCGCCCTCGACGCGACGATGATCGAGCTGGACGGGACCCCGAGCAAGGGCCGCCTCGGCGCCAACGCCCTGCTGGGCGTCTCGCTGGCCGCGGCAAAGGCGGCGGCGATGGATTCGGCCCAGCCGCTTTACCGCTACCTCGCCGAGCTCTACGGCGGCGGTGAGCCGACGCTGCTGCCGGTGCCGATGATGAACGTGCTCAACGGCGGCGCCCACGCCGACAACTCGGTCGACTTCCAGGAGTTCATGGTCGTCCCGGCCGGCGCCTCCAGCTTCTCGGAGTGCCTGCGGGTCGGCGCCGAGGTCTACCACGCGCTGAAGCGGTCGCTCTCCTCGCAAGGCCTCTCGACCGCCGGCGGCGACGAGGGCGGATTCGCTCCCGACCTGGAGTCCAACGAGGCGGCGCTGCAGGCGGTCCTGGCGGGGGTCGAGGCTGCCGGCTATGAGCCCGGCTCCGACGTCTTCATCGCCCTCGACCCCGCCACCAGCGAGGTCTTCGAGGACGGCGCCTACCTGCTCGAGCACGAGGGCCGCAGTCTCTCGTCCGAGGAGATGGCCTCCTACTGGGAGGACGCCTGCTCGCGCTACCCGATCGTCTCGATCGAGGACGGCATGGACGAGGAGGACTGGGACGGCTGGAAGCTGCTGACCGAGAAGCTCGGCGAGCGCGTGCAGCTGGTCGGCGACGATCTCTTCGTCACCAACCCCGAGCGCCTGCGCCGCGGCATCGAGCTCGGCGTCGGCAACTCGATCCTGGTCAAGGTCAACCAGATCGGCACCCTGACCGAGACCCTGGAGGCGATCCGCATCGCCCGCGAGGCCGGCTACACGGCCGTGATCTCCCACCGCTCCGGCGAGACCGAGGACACGACGATCGCCGACCTCGCCGTGGCCACCGGCGCCGGCCAGATCAAGACCGGCGCCCCCTCGCGCTCGGACCGCGTCGCCAAGTACAACCGCCTGCTCCGCATCGAGGAGGAGCTTGGCTCCTCAGCCGAGTTTCCCGGCCTGCAGGCGTTCGTCCAGCGCCGCGGTTAATGAAGGAATGCGGTGCCCGGCCGCAAAGGAGCGGGCATGGCAGCACGCGCTCAGGCCCGCCGGACCGCGAGCAGGCCACGCCGACCCGCCGCGCGGCGCCGGCCGGCAGCCCGCACCGGCGCCAGCCGCGTCAACTGGGATCGGGTTGGCAGGATCGCCCTGACCCTCGTCCTCGCCGCCGTCCTCTACTCGTATCTGAACCCGGCGATCGACCTCGTCAAGACCTACACGGCGACGACCGCCGCCAAAGCGCAGCAGCACGAGCTGCAGCGCGAGAACACGCGTCTGCACCGGCGGATCCAGTCGACCGAGGATCCGATCGTGATCGCCCGCATGGCTCGGGCGCAGGGGATGGTCGCCGAAGGCGAGACCCCGGTGGTCGTCCGCGGGCTCGGCAACTGAGCGGCGCCCAGGGCCGCCCGCATGGTTAGCCTCGGCTCCTACCTCCTGGGGGCCGCTGAGGTGGCCGTGGTGGCCCTCTCGCTGGGTTTCAGCGCGTATCGGCTGCGACGGCGGTTGATGCCGGCCTGGGAGGGGGCGCCGGCGCGCTTGGTCGAGGCGATCGTGGCGGTTGCTCTCCTGGTCTGGATATCCGAGGTTCTCGGGACCGTCGGGCTGCTTTACGCCGGAGCGCTCGTGGGTGCATGCGCATTGGTGGCGGGGACGGTTGCGCTCTGGCCGGCGGGTCCTGTCACCGCAGGGGACCCCCCACCCCCTGCGGTAGCTAAAGCTTCCTCGGGGGTGGGCCCCCCTACGGTGCCACCCGCCGGAGAGGCGCTTTGGCGGCTGCTGATCATGGTTGGCGTCGTGGCCGTGGTGTTCGGGCACTGGGCGTTGACGACGAAGCATGCGCTGGACCGAGGGATCTTCAACTTCGATTCGCTCTGGTACCACATGCCATTCGCGGTCGAGATGGCCCGGAGCCATTCGGTGACCGGGATGCATCACGTGGACACGGTCTTTACGAATTGGTTCTACCCGCAGAATTCCGAGCTGCTGCATGCGGACGCAATGCTGCTGATGGGGCGGGACACGCTGTCGCTGTTCCTGAACTACGGGTGGCTGGCGGTGGCTTTTCTTGCCGCCTGGTGCATCGGCAGGCCTTATGGGCGCGGGGACCTGAGTGTCGTGGCGGTCGCGATCTTGCTGGAGGCGCATGTGCTGGTCGTGCGCGAGCCTGGAGCCGCCAAGAACGACCTCATGGCCGCCGCCCTGACCCTCGCCGCGATCGCGATCCTCGTCACCGCCTACAACTTGCGCCGCTCCGACCGGACCGACGGGGTTGATGGGCCGATAAGTCGAGCCAGGGACGACATATCGGCCCATCGGCTGCCGGTCGGGTGGCCGCTGGCGGTGGCTGGGCTCGCGGCCGGGCTGGCGGCGGGGACGAAGGTGACGGCGTTGGCGATGGCGGCGGCGTTGAGCGTGGCCGTGCTGGTGCTGGCGCCGGTGGGGAGGAGGTGGGCCGCCGCTGCTTGGTGGTTCGTGCCGGCGCTCCTGGCGGGCGGCTACTGGTACCTGCGCAACCTGGTCGTGGCCGGGAACCCGGTGCCCGCGGTCGAGAGTCTGGGGCCGATCTCGCTGGCGCACCCAGAGCGGCTGCAGCTCGGCAGGCCCGACTTCAGCATCGTCCACTACGCCACCGACACCGAGGTCTGGCGCCAGTACTTCTTCCCGGGCCTCCACGACGCCTTCGGCGCGCTCTGGCCGCTGGTGGTCGGAGGGGCGCTCCTGGCGGGTCTCTGGGCCCTGTTGAAGGGACGCGACCGCGTCATCCGCGCGATCGGGGGGGTTGTCGTCTTCGGCTTCCTCGCCTACGTCTTCACGCCGCTCAGCGCCGCCGGCGCCGATGGCGCCCCGGAGGCATTCGGGATCAACCTCCGCTACGTCTACGCGGCCGTGCTGGGCGGCTTGGCGCTGGTCCCGTTGCCGCGCCTGTTCGACGACCGGCGCCGGCAGTGGGTCCTGCTCGGGGCGTTGCTGGTCGTGCTCCTGCTCAGCGACCGCGGCGACGCGGTCGTCCGCGACCCCGACCGCCCCTTCGCCCTGGCCCTGATCGTCGTCGCCGTGCTCATTCCGGCGGCGCTGCTGCTGGCCCGCGGTCGCGGCGCCAGCCGCGGGATCGTCACCGGTGGTTTCGCCGCCCTGGCCCTGGCGGTCGTCGCGATCGGCTACCCGGTGCAGCGCCACTACCTCGACGAACGCTTCCGCAACGAGGTCGCGGCCGAGAGCATCCCCGGCATGCATCTCGACTCCGCCTATCGCTGGGCGCGGGGCCTGGAGGACGCTCGCGTCGGGCTCGCCGGCACCACCGCCGGCTTCGCCCAGTACGGCTTCTATGGCACCGATCTCTCCAACCAGGTCGTCTATCTCGGCGCGGAGGGCCCGCACGGGGCCTTCAACGCGATCCCGACCTGCCGCGCCTTTCGCGCCGCCGTCAACGCCGCCGACCTCGACTACCTGGTCACCGCCCCCTTCCTCAACTTCCTCCACCCAGGCGACCCGATCGCCTCGCCCGAGGCCCGTTGGCTGCGCGGGGAGCCCGCCATCGCGCCGGTGCTCCGCAGCGGCCCGGTGAAGGTCTGGGAGGTTCGCGGCAAGCTCGACCCCGCCGCCTGCGGCCCTCGCAACGCCCCGCTGCGCGAAATCCCCGATACCTAGGGGCCGGCGGGCCGATATGTCGAGCCAGGGGCGACTTTTAGGCCCATCGGCCCACGGAGTAACCTCGGCGGCGATGGGCTATCCGCTCGAGAACGCGCTGTTTCAGTGGGAGGAGGGGCACCGCGAGCTGCAGGCGCTCAGCGATCCGCGCGCCCGTCGCCTCGCCGACCGCCTGATCGAGGCGATCCGGGATGAGCTGCGGCGGCGAATCGGCGTCACCTTCACCGCCGCCGAGCTGGCCGATCTCTACGGGCGTGGCACCGACTGGTGCCTGCAGGTGGCGATCGACGTGGCGCCGGCGGCCGAGAGCGACGCGCAGTCGCTGGCCGACGCGGCGTTCTGGCTTTACCTACGGGGCGCCGGCGACTTCGCCGGCGGCAGGCAGCTGCCCGTCTGACCGGCGCAGCTCGGCGTCCTCGGTCGGGCGCCTTGCTCACGCACCGAGTGCGCTCGCGGCGTCGCCCTCCCTGCGTCCTGGAGCTGCTTGGTCAGACGGGCAGCTGCGGCTAATCGTCTGAGTCTGAGTCTGAGTCGCCTGAGCCCGAGTCGTCGGGCTCGGGGGCGGGGGAGCCGGCGCGGCGGATGACGATCTGGTCGGCGTCGATGCGGACCGTGACCTCGCGCTTGCCGGCCCAGTGCTCGGCGTAGACCGGGTTGTCCTTGACCGAGGCGTCGAGCCAGAGCCCGTAGCCCTCGGTTTCGCCGTGGTCGAAGGTCGCCTCGAGCTCTTTGCGGCGACCGCGCCCACCGCGGCGCCCGCGGCGGCGACGGCGTTTCGGACGTCCCTCGCCGGCGGGACCGCGCTCGGAGTCCTCGCCGGACTCTTCCTCGCCATCCTCGTCCTCCTCGACGTCCTCCTGCTCGGCCGCGGCGGCCTCGATCTCGGCTTCGATCTCGTCGCGGAGATCGACTTCGCTCGAACCGGCGCTCTCGTCGTCGGCGGAAAGGTCGTACTGCTTGCGGAACTCGCGCAGCTCGGTGGCGCTGATTTCCAACTGGTGGGCGATCCAGGCGTCAGTGCGCCCCTGGTGCACCCAGGCGCGGATCTGGTTCAGCTGCGGCTTCAGTGAGCGTCTGGCCATCGGCGGGCGAGTCTATTCAAGAGTGCAGGTGGTTCGCGGCTAGGCCATCAGAAAGGCCAGCGCCTCGAACATCGCGACGACGACGACGACGACGGTTACGGTCAGGCAGACGGCGAGGACGCTGAAGCGAACCTTGCTCTCCTGCTCGGTGCGATTGATTTTGCGCGCCCGCGAGCGGTTGGCCGCGCGGCGGCGCAGCTGCTCGCGGCGGCGGCGCTCGAGTGAGGTCTCCTGCTCGAAGGCGTTCTCGAACTGGGAGATGCTTTGTCGCATTCGCATAAGGGGTGGTCCGAAGGGACCGCCGGGCACCGTAGCAAAGCCGCAAGAAACGGTTCATGGCTGGCAGGCGCCCCAGAGGCCGCGCCCCGCCCGGGCCGCCCCCAGCTCCAAACGCCGGAAAAGCGCGCTGTGGAGCGTGTTTGGCGGAATTGCCAGGGTGCGGGCGAGCCCGTGACGCACGAGTTCGGCATTGACGAACCTGCGACCGATGTACACGTAGGCGAGCAGGCGGCCATAGACGTCGCGGCGCTCGACCCCGAAGACCAGCCGCACCTGCTGCCCCTCCAGGGTCTGGTGAGTAAAGCGCGATGCCTCTGGCCCGAAGCATTCGACCGGGGCCTCGGGCTTGACCGTCTCCGGCGTGTCGACCCCGATCAGGCGCACGTCCTCGATCTCGCCGTCAATCCGCGCCTCGACAGTGTCCCCGTCGACCACTCGGGCCACGTAGGCGTGGGCCGAACGGGGTCCGGTGTCGCGGCTGCCGCCGTCCTCCCAAGGTCGCAGCAGCACCACGGCGACGATCAGCAAGAGCAGAACGCTGCCCAGCCGGCCACCGCGGTGCAACCCGATCCCCACCGTTGCTCAAGCGCGGGTGGGCGCAGACTCTCCCCTCTTGCTAGGGAGTCCTCCGCACGTTGGCGAGCAGCGTCTCTTTGATCTGACCGACGATCTCGAGCGCCTCGTTCCAGTCGCGCTGCCAGACGTTGCGGCCGAAGATGACGCCGGAGCCGCCGGCCTCCATCACCTCGCGGGTGTTGGTGAGGACGGTCTCGTCGTCGGTCCTGGAGCCGCCGGAGAGGACGACCAGGGCGCGGCCGGCCGATTCGACGCACTGGCGGATCGCCTCGGCCTGGTCGACCTGCATCTCGTTATAAGGAGCCGGGGCGTCCTTGTCCTTGTCGGGGTCGATCTTCGGCATGTTGAGCTTGACGATGTCGGCGCCCATCTCCATCGCCATCCGCGCCGCGTAGTCGATCGCGTAGAAGGAGTTGGCCGTTCCCTTCGCATCGACCGCTTCTCCGCGCGGGTAGGACCAGACGACCAGCGGCATTCCGAAGCGGTCGCATTCCTGGCGCACGCGGCGCAGCTGGGCGAGGTCCTCGTCCTGGCGCGGCGAGCCGACGTAGAGCGTGTAGCCGATCGCGTCGGCGCCGAGCCGGACGCCGTCCTCGACGCTGGAGTTGCAGGAGGAGAACGACTTCGCCGAGGAGGGGATGTCGGTCTTGCCGTTGACCTTGAGGATCAGCGGCACCCGGCCGGCGTAGTCGGGGTAGTACTTCTCGGCCATCCCGATCTGGCAGGCGAGGGCCGAGTAACCGGCCTCGGCGGCGAGCCGGAACTGGTAGTCGGGGTCCTTCGACGCCGGGTTGGGAAAGAAGTCGCGGGGGCCGTGCTCGATTCCCTGGTCGATCGGCAACAGCATCAGGGTGCCATGGCCGGGACCGAACTCGAACAGCAGCCGGTGCAGTCGGGCACGTTTGCCTGGCGGCAGGGTCGCGAGCAGCGATTTCTGCTCGGTCAGGCTCTTCAGCTCCACGTAAATTCCTCCTCGAAGACGGGTGTCCCCGGAGTATGCCACCGCAAACGCGCGCGGGGCGCGGGACAAGGGGGTTATTCTCGGTGGACTATGAGCGAGACTGAGCTCAGCGTCATTTGCAAGAACTGCGGCTCCGAGGTCAGTCCCTACGTAACCGAGTGCCCCTACTGCGGCACCCGCCTACGCAAGCGGGCGCCGAAGCTGGAGCGGCGCGACGGCGGCCTCGAGGCCCAGCGCCCCCGCCGGCGGCGGCCACGGCTGCGCCGGCGCAAGGCGGCCGCCCCTGCCCGGCCCTTCCGCCCTTACGCGACCCTCGCGATCATCCTCGGCTCCGCCGCCTTGCTGCTGATCCAGAAGGCCAGCGGCAACGCGCTGTCGAGCTTCGGCGGCCTCGTGGTCCCGCTCGAGGACCAGTGGTGGCGCTTCTTCACGGCCCCCTTCGCCTACGTCGACGTCGGCTACCTGTTCGTCGTCGGCCTCGGCCTGGCGATCTTCGGCACCGGAGTCGAGCGCCGCCTCGGCACCGTCCCGACCGCGGTGCTGCTGCTCGCCAGCGGCGCCCTCGGAATGCTGGCCGCCAGCGGCGTCGCCAACGCCCAGGACGAGCTCGCCGTGATCGCCGGCGGCAACGGCATGGCGCTGGGCGCGGTCGCCGCCTGGGTGGCGCTGCGTCGCGCCGAGGCACGCGGGGCGATCGCCGAGGAGTACGACCGGGTCGGCGTCGTCGTCGCCGCGGCGGTGCTGATCGCGCTGCCGCTGTTCGTCTCCACCGCGGATCTCGTCGCCGGCCTGGTCGGCGGTGCCGTCGCCGGTCTCGCCGGCCTCCTCGCGGCGGCCGTGCACTCGCCGACTGACTAGGCTGAGGCGGTGCCAGACGAGAAGGAGCTCGAGGCTGCTATCGAGCAGCTGCTCGACCCGGAGCGGTTCGCCGAGGCCGAGCGCGTCGTCGCCCGGGCGGCGCCGCAGCTGCAGAAGGTGCTGGCCAGCGCGATGGCCGCCGGCGGCTGGTTCGGGGAGCCACACGAGGCGGAGGCGCTGCGGGCGGCCACGGTCCCCGACCCCGACGAGCGGATCGCCGCCGTCCGCGCCCTGCTCGCCGAGGAGGCGCGGATGGGGATGATGGTTGGCGTCGCCGTCGGCTGGGCACTTAAGGAAGAGATGAGCGGCCCCGTGGGTGGGGACGACGAACCAGAGGGAGAGCGCTGAGATGGAGATCAAGTTCCACGGCCAGTCCTGTTTCGAGCTGAGCGACGGCGAGACGACGGTCCTCACCGACCCGTTCCTGAAGCCGAGCAACCCGGCGGCGGTGGCCACTGCCGACGAGGTGGAGCCGACCCATATCGCGATCAGCCACGGCCACGCCGACCACATCGCCGACGCGGTCGCGGTCGCCAAGCGCACCGGGGCGCACTGCATCGCGATGGTCGAGCTCGCCAACTGGCTCGAAGGGCAGGGGGTGGAGAACGTCAGCGACCCGAACTTCGGCGGCACCGTCGAGTTCGACTGGGGCTACGTCAGCCTCGTGCCCGCCTGGCACACCAACACGATCCCCGGCTCCGAAACGGCCCCCTACAGCGCCGAGCACGGCGTCGTCATGGGGCCGGCCGCCGGCCTGGTGATCAAGGTCGGCGAGACGACCGTCTACCACGCCGGCGACACCTGCCTCTTCGGCGACATGAAGCTGATCGCCGAACGCAGCGACATCGACGTCTTCCTGGTCCCGATCGGCGGCCATTACACGATGGATCGCCGCGACGCCGTCGTTGCCGCCCAGTTCGTCGGCGCCAGGACGGTGATCCCGATGCACTACGACACCTTCCCCCCGATCGAGACCGACTCGGGCGCGTTCAAGGCCGATGTCGAGTCTCAGACTTCCTCCCAGGTCGTGCTGTTGAAACCGGGCGAGACGCACGCGCTCTAGGCGACTCCTGGCTGGCCAGCCAGTCGGCTGGTACCCTCGCTCGGACCACGCAGCCGACCGGAGGAGGAGAGCTGAGGATGGAGGCCAAAGAGGCATCCGGGACCGCGTCCAGGACCGAGCGAGCCGACTACCAGGAGACCGCCGACCCCGCTCTGATGAAGGCGGCGGACACCACGGCCGACGTCAAGCTGCTCACTTACGCGGAGCTCTACATGCTCTGGGAGCGCCAGCAGTGGCAGACCCAGGAGCTCGACTTCACTCGCGACCGCGAAGACTGGCACGAGCGGATCAGCCCCGAGGAGCGCTTCCAGCGCATGTACGGGCTCTCCTCCTTCTTCATCGGCGAGCAGAAAGTGGCGGAGGAGCTGGGGCCGATCATGCGCGCCGCGCAGACCGAGGACCAGAAAATCTTCCTCTGCACGCAGATCGCCGACGAGGCCCGCCACGTGCGCTTCTTCGAGCGCTTCTACCGCGAGGTCGGGGTGCTCGAGGCCGATGGGCTGAGTGAGATGCTGAGTGAGACCTCCGAGCATCTCAACGACAACTTCGGGCGCCTCTTCGACGAGATGCTGAAGCAGCGCACCGATCGCCTCTCCGCCGAACCGGAGGACACCGAGGCCCTGGTCGAGGCGGTGACGCTCTACCACATGGTCATCGAGGGGATGCTGGCCCTCACCGGCCAGCACTTCATCATGGACTTCAACGAACGCGAAGGGACGCTGCCGGGCTTCGTCGAGGGCTTCGGCAAAGTCGCCCGCGACGAGCACCGCCATGTCGCCTTCGGCTCCGTCTTCCTGCGCGAGAAGGCGCGCGAGGACGATCGCTACAAGCAGGCGATCCAGCGCACGCTGGAGGAATCGCTGCCGGTCGCCGATGGCGTGCTCTCACCACCCTGGGCCGAAGAGGACGACTTCGAGCTGTTCGGCTACTCGCTCGAGGAAACCCGCCAGTTCGCGGGTACGTGTCTGATGCGGCGCCTCAAGGTCATCGGCCTCGGGTAGCGCCGGCGCCCCGGCGGGCGCGGGCCGCTAAGAAACCGGTTCGGGCTCGGCGGATTCGCCGTCGCCGCTGGAGCTTGCCGGGGGCGGCGATTCGGCGGGCGGTTCGGCCGGGGGCGGCGGGGCCGGTTCGGTCGCCGGCGGGCTTGCCGGAGGCGGTGGCGGCGGAGTCGATCCGGCGC
>JBAQZI010000180.1:0-2762 GCA_049790835.1 Solirubrobacterales bacterium | reverse complement strand
GCGCTGGCGCCGGGCACCGCGCGCCGCCGCGCCCAGGACGCGGCGCTGGCCGAGATCGACGACGGGGCCGAGTTCCCCTCGATCGAGTGGCGTCGCGACTTCTCGCTGCTGCTCGGGCTGGAGCGCTTTCTCGCCGACGAACCGCCGAAGCTGCGCGACGGCGCCGAACTGAACCCCCACCAGGTCGACGCGCTCTCGGGGACCCTGGCCGAGCTGATGGCCCAGCAGCAGGTGATCACCGACGACGAGCGTCGCGACCTGGCCGCCGCCGCGGCCGAATCGGAGATCGACGAGGCAGCCGAGGAAGCCGAAGCCGACGCGGCCGAAGCCGCGGGAGACGCCAGCGCCGACGGGGCGGGGGAGCTCGACGAGGACGCGGAGGACGAACTCGAGGAGGAGGACGAGGAGCTAGCCGCCGACGAGGAGCCCCAGGACTGGGAGGAAGCACCCGCCGACGAGGACGAGGAGGTCGTCGAGGACGCTCCCGACGACCCCGGGGCCGCCCGGCGCTTCTGGTTCGAGCACGCGACCGGCGCCGGCAAGACGGTGGCCGCGGTCGGCTTCATCGAGGCGACCAAGACCGGCGGCGTGCTGATCCTCACCCACCGTCGCAACCTGGTCGACCAGTTCATCGGCGAGATCTCCGACCGCGGCTACAAGGAGCGCCTGCGGCCGCCGCTGCTCGACGGCCGCGACGACCCCGACGGGGCGATCACGGTCGAGACCTACCAGTGGTTCGTCCGCAACCACAAGAAAGTCTCCGATGCCTACGCGATCGTGATCTGCGACGAGGCCCACACCGCGCTGGGTGAGAAAACCAGCGCCTGCATCCGCGCTTGGGACGGCCCCGTCTTCATCGGCATGACCGCGACCGGGGCGCTGATCGCCCGCCACGTCGCCGACCTCTTCCCGACCCAGACCTCGCGCTTCGACCTTGCCCAGGCCGCGCGCCGCGGGGTGATCTCACCGCTGCGCTGCCTGCGCATCCCGCCCGGCCCGGGGGTGCGGACGATCGCCAAGGTGCCGCTGCGCAAAGGCGAGGTCGACCAGGACTTCGACCAGGAGGAGCTGGCGGCGCTGCTCGACCAGGAGCCCTTCAACGTCGCCATCGCCGACCTCTACCGCTCGCGCTTCCGCAAAGTCCCTGGCGTCCTCTACACGGCCGGCGTCCAGCACGCCAAGAACGTCGCCAAAGCCTTCCGCAATGCCGGGATCAACGCCCAGGCGGTATCGGGCGAGACGCCGAAGCGCGAGCTTGCCGAAATCCTCGCCGGCTTCGAGCGCGGCGAGGTCGACGTGCTCTGCAACGCGATGCTGCTGGCCGAGGGCTGGAACTCGCCGCGGGCGACGATCTGCATGCACCTGGCCCCGACCGCCTCGCGGCGGATCTACCAGCAGCGGGTCGGCCGCGTCACCCGGCGGGCGCCGGGCAAGGAGGCGGGCCTGGTCATCGACTTCGTCCATCCCGCAACCACCCACAGCGAGACGATCATCACCCTGCACAGCCTGCTTGACCGCGACGTCTATCGCGGCGGCGCGATCGTGGTCGGGCCGGTGCGGCGCGGGCGCGGGCGCAAGGTCCGGGTCGAGCGTCGGATCGTGCCGGTCTCCGATGTCGAGGAGAAGCGGATGGAGGTGCTGGAACGGGAGATCTGGCGGATTGCGGTCGAGAACCTCGATTACCCGGAGCAGCACGCGTGGGCGGCGCTGGCCGGGGCTCGGGTCAACACCCAGGGCTGGCGCCGGGCGCGGGCGATGCTGCAGAACGACAAGACCAAGGAGCTGCGCCGCCGCTTCCTGTTGACCTGCGTGCAGCGCAACCGCAACGCGCAGCTGCGGCTGAAAGCGCTGGGCGAGATCGCCGACCTCGGCGACCCCGAGGCCTTCGACGACGCGATCGACATCGTCGGCACCTGGAGCCGCGAGGACAAGCGGGCCGGGACCAAGACCTTGCTGCAGGCGCTGGTCGACAAGCGGATCGGCCGCCGCGACCAGGCGCAGGCGTGGGTATGGCGCCTCGCCTCCTACACCCGCGAGCTGCACGAGGAGTACGCGGTGCAGCGCTGGCCGGAGACCAAGCGTCTGCTCGGGCTGCTGGTCAACTCCTCGGGGCGGGCGCACGGGCGCAACGCGCGCCGGCTCGTCCACGCCAGTCGCAAACAGGACCGGCGCCTGGCGGTGGCGGTGCTGGCGGCTTCGGTCTCGCACACGCCGGAGGGCGAGGAGGTGCTGCGCGGGGCGCGGATGCGGATGGCGCGGAAACCCTCGGCGGTTGCCCGCGAGCTGCTGCGCAACTTCCCCAAAGGCGGCAAGCGCCGCCGCAAACGCGGCAAGCGCAACGGCGGGCAGGGGGAGAACGGCGGTGCCCCCGAGGGCGGCGCCCAGCAGGCTGGCGAGGGGGAGGGCAAGCCGCGCAAGAAACGACCGCGCAAGCGGCGCAAAGCCGGCGGCGGGGCGGACGGCGCCAGGGCCGACGCCAAATCAGGAGCGGGTGAGGTGGACCTCGCCGGCACCGACGGCGATGCGGTCGCCGCTGGGAGTGACGACAAGCAGGTAGCCCCGGTCGTCGACCCCGTCGGCGACGCCTGAGCCACCGTCCCACGCGACCTCGCGACCCTTGAGCACGTCGTGTTCACGCCAGGCGCTGAGCACTGTGTCCGGGTCCGAATTGACCCAGCGCTCCAGGTGACGGCTCAAGACTGCGGCTGCAGGTAGCGGGGTCGTGGGGGGGTCCGCCGGAGCAACAGCGGGGAGGCTCCGGC